>CAJXFK010000122.1 GCA_913052575.1 uncultured Planctomycetaceae bacterium | reverse complement strand
CTGGAGGGTCAGGTGTTGTTGTTGACCCTCAAGGGGTGCTACGAGTTTTGACCATGTCAGATTCAAACCTCAGTAGAATCCGCCAGCAATCGAGCGTCGAGCAACTTCCCAGAGATCTTCGTCGTCACTCAAAATTACGAAAAATAGCGTTAGGGCGACTCGAAACAGTTCTTACCAATGCTCTTGAGTCAGGTGATGGACTTCCAGATGAAATCACGAACCTCGCTGGTCTGACACAGATACGATACGTCTTTGTTTATCCAGCAACTTCTGAGAATCCCGGAGAGGTAGTTCTTGCTGGCCCTGCAGAGCCTTGGGTAGAAGATAATTTTGGTCGATCAATCGGTATCAAGTCGGAGGCACCCACTGTTCAGCTCGAAGACTTAGCTGCTGCACTCCGGGTTTTTCCACCTGGTCAGCCGTCCGATACGTTGGTCGGCTGTTCGATAGACCCAACGCAAGAAGGCTTGGCTAGTATGCAGGCCTATCTTCAGCGCATCGGAACAGTGAATCCACAAGGAACCGAAGGCGGGATTGTGCGTGGCCTACGTGAAGCTCTTGGCCCACAGACAGTTACAGTACAAGGCGTTTCACCTCATACTCATTTTGCGCAGGTTCTTGTTGAGGCAGACTATCGCATGAAACTCATCGGCATCGGTCTGGAGAAACCACCAGTTAGGATGAGTACATGGATTGATCTCACTTCGGCAGGCAGCGTTGCAAAAAATGCATTACAGCGCTGGTTCTTTACTCCCAACTATGAGTGTCTCAAGGTGAGTGAGGATGATTTGGCAATTGAGCTTGTTGGTGACGGGGTCAAGCTCATTGGGGCGGATGAGATGGTGTTACCTGACGGTCGAAGAATTAGCTCTCAACAGCCAAGTCGTGCTAGTAAATTATTTACCCAAGCTTTCACTTTAAAATATCCCGAAATTGCCCGGCAGCATCCGGTCTATGCTCAGTTAAAGACTTTAATTGATTTAGCAGTCGTAGCAGCGTACCTTCAGGAGCATGGTGCATACGAGAGTACCGACTGGTCAGCAAATAGTCTGCTCAACGAGTCGGTATACCCAATTGAACGGTTTGTTGCTCCACGAAAAATTGACTGTGCAGTCAATGCAGTGCGACGGGGCAGTCGTTTACTTACTCCAATTGGTGGTGGCGTTGTCATTACGGCGCGGGAATCATTCGCACAAGAAAATCTGCAAATAGATGAGACAGGCACGCTCCACGAACAGCACGACAGTCTGAAAATTCCAGCGGATAGCTGGTATTGGGATTAAGCATATCGCTACTGTGGGCATTAAAACTGCCAGATTATGTCAAAGCCGGCGTAGAACTGGGCGAGTTGGTTACCGCCAGTTCCCACTCCTTGGCCGAGGGGTTTGCCGTATGGACGCGGTGTCGAAGTAGTGTTTGGTGAAAACCAGTCGTATCGAATTTCAGGGCGAATCACCCAGTTATTATTTGGGTACCAGTTTAATCCGAATGTTAACTCCCAGAATGTACCGTCAAATCCTTCTGCCCAGAAGCCTGGGTTGCCTGGCTGCCCCTCATTACGCAGCGGAGCAGAAACAATGTAGCCGTTGTTGTCACGGAAATATTCAAGGCGAACGCCGCCCTCCCATTGAGGACTGAATTCCCAAAAGAGATAGTTTCCAAATGAATACCATTGAGCCGTCCCGGCTTGTTGACCGACATTTCCTGGGGCGACATTCGCATTGAACTGCCATGCATTGTCATTTTGGAAAACATAGATGAGTCGATCACTTAGCCGGTTTGTATAAACAGTACTGACCAATGTTCGATTGCCCACAAGTGAACCATCTGTAGGATTTCTACTAATTGTTGAGATCTCATTGCCACTTGTCGTCATGATTGAGAGAGTCTGTGTTTCATCACTACTTTGGATATTTATCCCACCAAGAAAACTTGAGGTGTCACTCGCCCCAGGGTAGTCGGGATTGAGGATACGAAACGCTCCAGTTGTGGGCTGCCCATCAAAAAAGTTATTCCAGCCTGTTGTAATACCTGCAAAAAATGTTGTTCGATCGGTTGGTTGCCACGATCCTAGAAAGCCCGTGAATGTAAATGGCGAGAACTGCATTGCAAATGAATGTGAATAAAAAAAGTTTCCGATTGCAGGAACTTCTTCAAATCCAAGGATGCTGTAAAAGTGTCCGAACCGGAGAGTGACGTTATGATATGCAATATCTGCGTAGAGTTGAGGCAGTGCAAGCCCATAGTCTTTTGAAAATCCCCAAGATGCAATGTTTTCAATCCCAAGTGGTTGGAGCGGTTCGGCATCGAGGCCAAGAGCGGTTGTATAGAAAAAGTCTGTGCCAAACAAAAGATCTACACGGCCGCCAAGGTCCCAGCCGGTTTCTCCGTTAGTTTCATTCTCTGCCACAAAGTACAGCTGGTTTAATTGTCCTTGCCAGTTTCTATCGCCAAGGGTAATGGGTCCGTTGAATGGGGCGCCCCAATTATTTGCACCAAGCCCGTACTCGATCCAACCGTATAGGTAGAATTCCTGATTTTTTGAGGCAGATAAATCAAGGCGTCGGTCTGGACCACTTCCATAGTCGGTTCTTTCCCATGCCTGCCGGGTGTCTTCCGGTCTTATATCAGATTGTGGCGGTTGCTGTGCATAAACTACAGTTGCTGAAATACCGGTAGTCATGAAAAGCGCAAACGAAAATTGAGTGAGATTCCTCACTTTCCATGTCACCATTGCAGACACCCTGCGTCGAGTCTGAGGTCCTATTGCCGCTGCTCTTCTTCAAGATCGTTGTCATTCGGAAGATCGAAATAGGCTTGCAGAAAAGCTCGTTACGTAATCCGTAGACCACCTATTTTCTGAAACTATCGAAAACTACTTCCGTAGCTGGTCTTTCAGCAATAACACGCACTTTTTCTCAGCTTCATCGTAGTTTTCGTCGTAGCATTCCTCGAGAAGAGATGTGAGAATTTCTTCTAGTTCGAGGGGGACATTTCCTGCAGCTTTAGCCTGTTCAATTGCCTTCTCGACAGCATCAAGCCGTTTTTTACTTTTCGTATTTGCTGCCGTTCGAATACCCTGAATGAACTTAAGTTGTTCTATCGAAAGCTGCGGATATGGCTTTCTGCAGCCGCTCAGAAACAAAAAAATCAGAATGAATATTGAAATACTGAGTTTTGAGTGCGTCGGTATTCTCGAGAGCATCACCATGCTCCTGATGAGACCACTTCACCATCAGCAACACTGGAAACAGCCCGCCAGACGTCTTGATTGATAAACTCCGAAACGAATCGCACTGACCCATCACCATTCGCAACGTTAGCACCTCTCGGATGGTCTGAGTACATTTGACACACGTGACTTGCGGGGCTGTTTGGAGGGTGAATGACCTCGTATCCATAGAGAGCAGTTTCAGCTGCTGCTGGTCCACTGTGCACAAGAACAAGGGTTGCTGCGTAGTCTGCTGCTGTTCCAATGCGGGTTGCAAACTTTTGTGTTGGATGACTCGCTCCACCTGGTACGATTCCTGCCCAAGACTTTTCAGAAAGACTCGAAGTATGCTCTCCCAAAAAAACAGTTGTTGACATGCCGTCGGTCACATTCCTCTGACGAGTGGTAGAATTTCTGTAAAGAGGTCCATTTGCGATTGCATCCCAAGATTGGGATGCAGGAAACATTCCCCATGGTTCTTCATGTCCGGCATTCGCAACATAGTGTGACCGTCCAAGTTCGATTCCAGACGCAAGCGGAATTCCACCTATGTCTTTGACTACAAAAGGCTCCCTGTCGCCAGCAGAAGAAGGACATAGGAAGAATTGAAATTTCTGAGATACGAGGTTTCGATTAGCTGGGTGAAGAATTCCTTGACTAGGATCAGTCACGCCAGCAAAATTATCTGCCATAGCCGCCTCCTCAAGAAAAGGTGCTAACTGGAGTCCCCATCCCGTACCGGGTGATCCATCCAATGTGCTACTGTCACGATCATTTCGTGTTGTGTCTGAGAGGTATCCTGCAGGAAATAGTTGTTTGCCTGATTCATGACTGTGCATGGCGAGCATGAGTTGTCGCAAGTTTGAACCACACTGCATTCTGCGAGCGCTTTCTCGAGCCTGCTGTACAGAAGGCAAAAGGAGGCCGATAAGTACGCCAATGATGGCAATGACAACAAGCAGTTCGATAAGTGTGAAACCGAGGCGTTTCATGGAATCCTTGGAGAAAGGGCAAAAATGCTTACCACCTGTTTAGGCTACTCAAAAAAATAGTTTTGACAAGTCAAAAAATAGCAAAAGAACTTCTTCCGTGATTTCGACCGTATTTCTGTAAAAAAGCTTTAGCGGTGACCGAGAAGCCACGCTAAAAGCCCTTTTTGAACATGCATTCTATTTGCAGCTTGTGTGACAACGACACTCTGACTGCCATCGATAATCTCATCAGTTACTTCCTCACCTCTACGTGCAGGGAGGCAGTGCATAAAGACAGCATTCGGGCAATTCGACATTAAGGTGCTGTTAACCTGAAAAGGACTGAATGCATCCTGACGAATGGCCCGTTCTTTTTCTTGACCCATGCTCGCCCATACATCGGTGTAAACAGCAGTAGCATCTTTGACTGCTGCTACCGCATTCTCCGTCTGCTCAATTTGGGCATCCGGTGCTAATTTCATTATTCGTTGTTTGAAAGATCGATCAAATTGATAGTTTTTTGGAGCGGCTAAAATAAAACGCATACCAAGTAAACAACAGGCTACTGCAAGTGATCGAGCCACATTATTTCCATCACCAACAAAAACGAACGTGAGCCCATCAAGTCGACCAACATGGCGACGCAATGTATACAGATCAGCAAGTGCTTGGCATGGATGGCTAAAGTCACTGAGCGCATTGACAACTGGCACACTTGAAAATTTAGCTAGTTGCTCAATTGTAGAATGTGATTTTGAGCGGCAGGCTATACAATCTACATATTCACTAAGTACTCGACTAAAGTCTTCAATGCTTTCTCGAGTTGTTGCAAAACCGGTATCTTCCCCTAAGAAAAGACTTGATCCGCCCAAGTGTACCATTGCAGTTTGAAAACTTACCCGTGTTCTGAGGCTTTGTTTTTCGAATACAAGCGCGAGAACACGACCAGGGAAAAGTGCATCACGAACACCGGCTTTATATTTTGTCTCAAGATCTTGTGAAATTGAAAAGACGCCCTCTATCTCCTGTGGAGTAAGGTCTTCTACAACTAAAAAATTACGCATTGGAACACCATCAAACTTAGATGAATATTGTGCAGTTTGGTTACTGCATTTAATTGGTTACTGCATTTAAATAGAGCGACGCATTATTTCCTACTGGCAACATCGAGTATTGCTTCTGTAAGTTTCTGGCATCCTTCTTCAATTTCAGCCTCGGATACGTTCATTGCTGGAAGAAGCCGGATAACATTGCCCTGCGTGCAGTTTACGAGTAGTTGCCGATCAAGGCAGGCTTGTACAACAGCGGCGGCATCAATGGAAAGTTCGATGCCTATCATCATTCCTCGGATTCTGATGTCACTCACGCAGTCACAATTACTCTGCAACGTATTAAGATGACTATGAAAAATCTCTGCAGACTTTTCGACATTACTGAGTAAGTCCTGTTCTTCAATCATTTCTATTGCGGCTATACCCGCAGCAGCGGCAATTGGATTGCCTCCAAAAGTCGCAGCATGCATGCCTGGTCGTAGATGTTTTGCTAATTCAGGCGTTGTAAGCATTGCACCGCCAGCAATGCCTGCACACAGGCTTTTTGATAGTGTCATCACATCTGGTGTTACATCGGTATGTTGATAACCAAACCATTTACCAGTTCGCCCGCAACCAGATTGAACTTCATCGAAAACGAGTAACAAGTCGTTATCATCGGCTATCTTTCGAAGCCCTTTCAGAAATTCTGCGGATGCTGGGACAATTCCACCTTCGCCCAATATAGGCTCGATGAGAATGCCTCCGGTCTGCTCGTCAACTAAGCTCGCAACCGTGTCGAGGTCTCCGTGTGGAGCAAATTGGAAGCCCGCAACCATTGGCCCCAAACCATCGTGGTACTTAGGCTGTGCTGTCGCAGAAACACTACCCATTGTGCGTCCATGAAAACCACCTTCAAAAGTAATTATTTTATATCTTTTTCCTTCAGATCGTAACCGAACGAGTTTTATCGCAGCCTCATTGGCCTCCGTTCCTGAATTACAGAAAAATGCCTGCCCTCCAAATGAACGTTCGGAGAGAAGTTTTGCCCATGTACCTTGAGGTTCCATGTACCAGGTATTTGGGACATGAATCAGTTTTTCAACTTGCTTTTGTACAGCCTGGACAACAGGACCTGGGCAATGACCTAAGAGGTTACAGCCCCAGCCCGGAAATAAGTCGAGGTAGCAATGTCCATCTGCGTCCCAGATACGCGATCCCTCTCCACGCACGAGGCACACGTTGAAACGCCGGTAGTTAGGGACGACGTACTGTTCAAATGACTTGATGACAGCTTGTGTCTCTGGGCCTGGTTGTTGGGCATCTGTCGAATGAAGTGTGTCGATTGTTGCCATGGAAAAGCTCTTAGGAATTATGGTTTGTAACGTGGGCTTAGTGAACAGGAATTACTTCTGAATGCTCTTGAATAGTCGCTGCGGCCGTATCAGCAACGAGCTCCGTCCCGACTCCACTTGTTGTATAAATTTCAAGTAGGAGAGAGTGGCGAAGGCGACCATCAATAATATGAATTTTCTTCACTCCTTTTTGAAGGGTTTCGAGGCAGCCTTCAATCTTTGGGATCATCCCTTCAGCAATTGTTCCAGAGCGTATAAGTTCTCTCGCTTTAGAGTCAGTGAGAGAATGGATGAGGCTGTCAGGAGATTCCGTGTCTTGCAGAACTCCTGGAATGTCACTTAAGACGACAAGTTTTTCTGCATTAACAGCAGCAGCAACTGCTGTTGCTGCTGTATCGGCATTAATATTTAGTTTTTCACCATCAATACCCATGGCCATTGAAGGAATCACAGGGACTTGTCCAGCATACGAAAGATTGTCGATGGTAAGGCGATCGACTTCAGTCACCTCACCAACTCGCCCGAGATCAATAGCTTCACCATTTTTATCGTGCAGCGTCAGAGGCTTGCCAAACAATACATTTGTAGAAAGGAAATTAAGTGACATTGCTCGGCCACCAAATTCTTCAATATTTGCAACCAATTCATGATTGAGTTCGGTGACAAGAACTTTTTCTACTATCTCAAGCGTTTTTGAATCGGTATACCTTCTGCCTTGCACGAACCTAGGAGCAATACCTGCTGCATCCATGGCACGAGATATTGCTTTCCCACCACCATGTACGACGATGACTCGCATGCCCAGAGTGGTCATGAACACAATGTCTAGAAGTAAATGTCGTAACGCATCTGTATGTTCCAGAATGCTGCCACCGAGTTTAATGACCGTTGTTGTGTCTCGGAATTTTCGTATCCAGCCAAGCGCCTCAATAAGCGTGTCAGCTTTTTCAATAGCTTGTTGGTGCGTGAGGCTAATAAATGGATCGGCCAAAGTGGTGCTCCTCTACCGACGGGCGTCGGTCTCATCGAAACAACCAATTCTAGCCTTTAAAAGCCGGTGCATAAAGGCATTTCATGAAGCAAGTAGCTAAAAATCTTGGTAAAAGAGGGGGCTTTAGCGACTTTTCGGGTCTTCAGGATTTGAGGAGGCGGGTTTTCCCTTTGGTTCAAGGATGATGGATGCTGAGTTGATGCAGTAACGAAGTCCTGTAGGCGGGGGGCCGTCATTGAAAACATGACCAAGATGCGCTCCACAGCGACGACACGTCACTTCGGTTCGAACGCCAAATCCTGGCATGCTGGCGAGTGATCGATCTTCGTGTTCTTCAACAACATTTCCTTTGACATTCTCTTTTTTGCCATCGATCGGGGCATAAAAGCTTGGCCAGCCGCAGCCGCTATCGAACTTTTCACCAGACCGAAATAAGGGTTCACCACAGCAGATACAGCGGTATGTGCCCGGTGTCTTTGTGTTCCAGTAGGCGCCAGAGAAAGCACGCTCAGTCCCTTTTTTTCGCGTAATTGCAAATTGTTCACGAGTCAGTCGTTTCCTCCATTCGATATCCGTCTTCGGCATCTCAGCATCTGGAATTCTTCCGTCCTCTACCGGATTCCCTGTATCGCTCGTCATGCGGTTTTCTCCAGATTGATTGGGTTTATCGGCAAAAGTCAAAGTCCCGAAAACAATTGTTAAGAGAAGTACCAAGGCTTGAAGCAATGT
>CAJXFK010000121.1 GCA_913052575.1 uncultured Planctomycetaceae bacterium | reverse complement strand
AGGGTGCAACAGCGTGGGGAAGTCTTCCCGCAGATCGCTTAAACCGAAACCTTTACTTCGCGTCAGAAAAAGGGACTGTCGGAAAAAGTTACTCTGAGCTGGGTGGCCTTGTCTCCGACCGACCTGTAGATCGGTCTGTCTGTCCACTTACAAGTGATCAGATAGAGAATTATGACATCGCTCATCAGGTGTTCCTCGAAGTCGCTTCGCGAGCGTGTCGTGATGCAGGATTAGATCCGTTTGCTATGCCGAAGCACTCCAGAACGGGAGTGTACGTCGGTCATACAGGGGGAAGCGCAGCGGTTGGTGATTATGTGTATTCGACCCGAATTGATGAAGCCGCACATCTCCTCCATGAAGTTGATGTTGCACGGGAACTCCTCGGAGATGACGCGGTAACACGTGTGTCCAACGAGGTCACGGCTGCAGTGCGTCAAAGGTATCCTGGGCGGAAAGCTGGGCGGCCGATTGCACTGAGTGCTCTGGATGCAGCACGGCTTGTTCGTGAGGCACTTCAATTAGAAGGGCCATATCTTGTTGTTGATGCGGCGTGTGCATCTTCACTGCAGGCTCTTGCCATTGCCGCACGTGCATTAAATGCCGGGAGTATTGACCAAGCGATCGTGGGCGGAGCATCGTATTGCAAGTCAGATAGTCTCGTTCTGTTTTCTGCGGCGCAATCAGTCAGTAATAAGGGCTCGTGCCCTTTTGGGAAAAATGCAGATGGTCTGGTGACTGCAGAGGGATACGTCGCTCTGGTACTGAAGACGTTGTCAAAAGCAGTTGAAGACGGAGATCGTATTCGTGCTGTTATTCGTGGCATTGGAGTCGCGAGTGACGGAAAAGGGAAAAGTCTCTGGGCCCCTCGGCAAGAAGGTCAGACTCTGGCGGTTCAACGGGCTTACCCTAAGAAAGAAGATCTGTCAGAAATTGAATACATCGAGGCACATGCAACGAGCACGCAAGTTGGTGATGCAACTGAGTTGGGTGCACTCGCGGGATTACTTTCGCAACACATTCCGCCCAATAAAAAAGTGCCCATCGGGAGTGTGAAAGCAAACGTGGGGCACACGCTTGAGACGGCTGGTCTTGCCAGTCTCGTGAAGGTTGTTCTGGCGATGGAACACAATCTGATTCCGCCGGGCACGACAGCTGATGAATTGAATGATGAATTTAACTGGAGAGATGGTCCATTTCGCGTCCCGAAAAGCACAGAGAAATGGAAGCGGCGAGAAGACGGGAAGCCCCGGCTTGCTGCAGTCAATGCCTTTGGCATCGGCGGTCTCAACGTACACCTTGCGATTGCAGAGCATGTCGAGAGTGTGAAGGCGGTGCGTCCCGCAGGTGGAAGGAATCAGTTGGTTCGTGATGAACCTATAGCGATTGTTGGTACCGGTTGTGTATTACCAGGTGCGCTATCGGTTTCAGAGTTTGAGAAAATGCTTGCGGAAGGTCGCTCTGCGATTCAGGCGGTACTTCCAGAACGATGGAGTCTTGAGCGAGCGATCGACCCAACGGGTCCGAAGTCTTGGCATGCCATGGCTGGTCTGGGCGGTTTTGTCGAAGGTTTTGAGTATGATTGGCGACGACACAAGGTTCCGCCAAAGCAGATAGCCGCTGCGAACCCGTTGCAATTCATGCTCCTTGAAGCAGCTGATGCTGCTCTGGCTGCTGCCGGTTTGAACAATGAAACGTGGGATAGAACACGGGTGAGTGTTGTCGTGGGCACCATGTTTGGGGGTGACTTCTCTCACGATCTTCAAATCGGTTTGCGTCTACCTGAGACAGCGGTGATTCTTACCGATTTATTGCGACGGCGTGGTCTGAGTGAATCGCAGATTGTTGAGGTGCTCTCAGCCTATGAGAAAAAAGTGCTCGAGCGATTCCCTGCACTTGTCGATGAAACCGGAAGCTTTACGAGTAGTACGCTAGCAAGTCGCCTGACAAAATCTTTTAACCTTATGGGCGGTGCACTTGCGCTCGATGCTGGTGACTGTTCATCGACAACAGCAATTGCAGCAGCTGTTGATATGCTGCGCGACGGGAGTAATGATGCCGTTCTCTGTGCAGCTGGACAGCGGTACCTCGATCTCGTTGCCTACGAAATGCTTTCCCTACGGGGGAGTCTTGCCTTGGGGCCTAGAACCGCTCTTGATCTTGACGGTGAGGGACGTGTTCCGGGAGAGGGTGCTGTTGTACTTGTGATGAAGAGGCTCTCGGATGCCCAGGCAGCAGGTGACACAATACATGGCGTCATTCGTGATGTTTGTGTTTCCGCTGGTGAGCAACCGGAGGTAACCGCTGCTCGAGTAATGAATAATGTTTCTGAGTCGACGCAGTTGCCTCATGAAGCTGTTGTCACTTCTGAATACTCTGGTGTTGCCCACCCTGAACGAGACAAAGAGGTGCTGAAGTCACTCACCGCACGAGTGGACACTGAATCAGTACATCCGGTGAGTTCGTTGGATGGACAAATCGGTCACCTAGGCGCTGCGGCAGGAGCTGCAGGCGTTTTGAAGCTGATGAATGCTGTTCGCTCGGGAAGCCTTCCAGCAGCAGGTTCAATATCAGATGAACTAACAGTTTTAGATCATCTTCGGGTTTCATCAAAATCATGTCCGTTGCCAGTTGCTTCAACGGACGGCTACAGAGCGGGAAGTCTGACAGAGGTGAACGACGATCTTATTGGCCATCTCGTTCTCGACAATGGCCTGTCTCTCTCGAAGGAAGGAAGGCACAGCTCTTCAATGTCGCCTGAACTACAGAACAACACGCGAGCACAAGCCAATACCGGGCGTATTGCCGCACTCTTTCCGGGACAGGGCTCACAGTACACGGGCATGTTCCAGGGGCTCGCGAACGAAACCCCAGAAGGACAAGTCGTTCTTGCGGAGCTTGATGAGTTGGCTCGTTCGTGCCAAGCCCCAACACTTGCTGAAGTAGCATGGAAGAGTCCAAATAAGATGGGCTCCGGTGTCTGGGAAACGCAATGGGCAATGTACCTCGGTGACTTGTTTGCCTGGAAGGTTCTCAAGGCAATGGGTTTTCACCCAGATTGCATCGCTAGCCATTCTTTCGGTGAGTTCCCAGCGCTTACTGCTGCCGGATGTTGGTCAGAGGACATTGGGTTTAAAGCCACAAAGGCTCGAGCAGAAGCAGTCGAACAGCACGGCCCACCTGACGGGGCCATGCTTTCCATTTTAGCTGGTGCAGAGGTTGTTCAATCTGCGATCAAGCCATTTGATTCGCTTGTGTGGCGATGCGCCGAAAATGCTCCAGAACAGACTGTGGTTGGTGGCACATCGCGAGCAATTGATGCCGTTGAATTACTTCTTGAACCAACACGGACACGAGCCAAAAGGTTGGCTGTGCCGAGTCCGTTTCACACACCGCTTCTCGCACAAGCCGCGGCTGAATTGTCCCGGACTCTGGACTCATTGCCGATTGCAGAATCCCAGTGCCCACTATTGAGTAGTACGACGCTTGATGCTCTGTCGACTCCGGCAGAGGTCCGTGCCAGTCTCGTTCGACAAATGACTGAGACAGTACGGTGGGTTCAGGTTGTGAAACAATTATACGAGCAAGGGGTCCGGACATTTGTTGAAGTTGGACCAGGAGCTGTTCTGTCTGGCTTAGTGCGTCGTATCCTTGTTGACTGTCGAGATATTACAATCGTGCAGTTTGACCAAAGAGGCCGCACATCGGCGGAACAGATGGCCCGATTGCAGGATGCATTGGGGTTGTCCGCAGGTGCTGTACAACCAGGAGCGGGTGCTCAACACGGCACTGGCTCTCAGTCAGTCGGTGATGTATCTCGGTTTGATGCAACAGCTCGCCGGCGAGAACGCAATCGCAACGCTGCTGCAGGGGGAAGAAAAAAACAGGCGTTGAAGCCAGTCGCAAAAGCAGAAGTGCCACCAAGTCCGAATGGTAACCACTCGGCACGATTTGACTACGTTGCGAGTGCCCGTAATTCCAGCCAGAGACAGGGTGCACCAACACAGAACGGTTTTTCAAAACCACGCGGAGCAGGAGCCTCAATCGTTGATGTGCCCTCAGCCCTTTCTCAGCCAAATTCACGGAGTGAGATGCCTGCGAGTCCTAAGGTGGGAATTTTGGAAGTCGAATCATTCCTGATTGATTTTGTTATCGAGCAGACGGGGTATCCACGAGAGATTGTTGAACTTGATGCAGACCTTGAGGCTGATCTTGGTATCGATAGTATTCGGAAAGCGCAGCTGTTTGGCGAAATTGGCCAGAAGTATGACCTTCAGGCAGACGATGAGCTTTCACTCGATGACTTTCCAACATTGCGGCACCTTCTGGAATACATGCAGCCACGAATCGGTGGTGGTGACGTGCGTGCGAGTTATGGAGAGCGTTCTGTCTCGGGCGTTACTGAGTCTGTTGACGTCTACAGGTCTTCAGCATTTTTATCGGGTGAAGAAAAAGGACGTCGCGATAGGGAGAAAATTCAGCAGTGGGCGCGCTGCCTTTCGTCATCCTTGAGTTTTCAAGATGCCCCAGTATTTCCAAGAGAGATAGGTGAAGAACTTGATGGTGTTGCATCCGGGGCTGGTGTCACGGCGTCTGTTGTACGTGCGGCAATGGCTCGTCCGTTCGATGCTATTGGGACCTTCGATATCATAGCGAGCGTTCAGCCTGAGGAGACTGGTGTTGTTGTTGGGTTTGGGCGGCATCTCGCACCGCATGCAGAAGCGTTCACAAATGGCTCTGTCGTTGGGGGCTCAATGAGCATTCCCGGTCTGCCTGGCATGCTATGCGGCTGGAATCAGAACGGGATCATTGCCTGGCTCGATTGTTCGGGCCAGTCTGTAAGTGAAAATGCTTACACCCTGACGCCCGCTGCGATCGCAGTCGACCATGTGATACGAACGGCCCATTCCACAGCTGATGCAACTGAGCAGCTCCGGCAGATGTGTCCACTTGATGCGCCGGTATTCCTGTTGTGTATAGGCGAACAACAGATTTGTAGAGTAGATGTTGATGGCGATGTCACGGTGCTTGCGAATGAGGTGCATGCAGTTAGGCCAGAGTCACCACTAGACCGTATTGCCCTGCACGATGGGCAAAGAAATATTCACGATGCAGTAATTGTTCTTGTGGGTAGTGATGAAGAGGAACAAGCCAGGATGTCGGCAACGTCGCACTGGCTAGCTCTAGGGGTGTTTAATGGCAAGGCGTACGTGCATTCAGGTGGGCCAACAGCACAGTGGTGCCCCGAGTTGTCAGAGTCGCTTCGTGGTTTGCAGGTTAACCAAAGCAGAATACAACCGCCTACAAAGGGCCCAGCTCGTGGCCGGGAAACACCCAGCGTGACGAGGCGATATGTTGTAGACCACTGCGAGATGGCAGCAGCAGCAGGAGATCGTCACCTTTCTGGTGAACGAGTCCTTGTTCTTGGTAGTGGAAAGATCGCAGAGGCTGTTGCCGCTGAAGTACGGCAACGCGGAGCAGATGCTGTTGTTGCTTCGTGCGGGGGGTACGCTGATGCCAAGCGATTTATTGAACAGCAGGAATCGATCGGAGCAGTGACGCATCTTGTTATAGCAAGCGCTGCTGGAGAATCGTCTGCCGGCACGTACAGCGATCTTCAGGTACTCCTTGAATCCGTATTTTTTGCCTGCCAGCAATGGATAATCAAGCGTACGGAAGCAGGTGACATTCGTGATGCAACACTCACTGCGGTGACACGGCTCGGTGGGCAGTTTGGTATTGATACTCACATTGATGATGTTTCAGGTGGTGGGCTGGCTGGCCTGTTCAAAAATATTGCAAGAGAATTTCCAGATTTACAGGTTCGTGTGGTTGACCATGCGAGAGAGGCACGTCCATCAGAGATTGCACATTCAACAGTCACAGAACTGTGTACGAAAAGTGACATAATTGAAGTCGGTTATCGAGCAGCAACGCGCATGCAGATGGCTTCACAAGAAGCAGTAGTACCTGGGGGAACAACGCCGCTCGAGGCTGTTTCTCGCGGTTCTGTCTGGCTTGTGACGGGTGGTGCTCGCGGTGTGACCGCTGCCTGTGCCCGAGCCTTCGGGAAGCAGTACGGACTTCGTCTCGCACTTGTTGGTTCGACTGAACTTGTGGCTGTTGAACCAGGATGGCTCGACCTCGATGATTCTGGAATCAAGACGCTCAAAGGTCGTCTTATGGTTGAGGCTAAACAGCGAGGGGAAGATCCTCGTCGTGCTTGGAACGTAGTAGAAAAGACAATTGAAATACGGCGATCATTAGCGGCATTCGACGCAGAAGGAATTGAAGCACATTACTTTCCGTGTGATCTTTCCGGCCAAGAGGCGGTTCGACAAATGGTTGCTGATGTGCAGCGCCAGATCGGTCCAGTGCGAGGGATCGTGCATGGTGCAGGTTTTGAATCTGCATGTAGATTTGAAAAAAAGACGCACGCAGGATTTTCTGCCACGGTGTTCCCAAAAGCACTCGGTCTTGAGTACATCCTGGCTGCAACAGATGAAAAAATGCTTGGAGCAGTGATTGGCTTCGGGTCAACCAGCGGTCGCTTCGGTGGTCACGGGCAGGCTGACTACGCTATGGCAAATGATCTCCTGGCAAAAATTGTTAGCCGTACCCGAGCAGACAGAAATATTCCAGCGACGGTGTTTCACTGGCATGCTTGGGATGAAGTCGGGATGGCAAGCCGGCCGGAGAGTCGGTTTGTGCTGGAACAGTTTGGACTAAAATTCATGCCGCTTGCTGAGGGTGTACAACATTTTCTTGATGAAATTGCCTCTGGTCTTCCAGTGTCAGAGGTGATTGTGACTGAGCCAGCTTTTTGTGAAGCCGCCGGCTGCGTTCTATCTGAGTCGACGAGCAAAACATCAACGGCTGCAGGCAGTCTTATAAGGCATGTTCAGGCGACTGTAGAAGGGTTGTCCGTTTCTGTTGATTTTGATCCGACTCAGGACACATTTCTAGTTGAGCACACGCAATATGGACGGCCGCTTTTGCCGGCAGTCATGGCTGCTGAGATCATTGCACAGTCTGCATTAGCCGCAGGAGTTACACGAACTGTGCGAGAGATTCGAGACGTTACGATCCAGCGACCATTTGGCTTTTCGACTGACACCAAGCGAGAAGCCACCATAACTGTTGGGCAAAACAATGGCAGTGGAGAAGTTCCTGTTGTTGGGTGGGCGGCTGTTCAGAATACGGCTGGCCATGAGTTAGGTGATCCTCGGGAGCATTTCAGCGGAAGTATTGCCGTCGATTCTCAAGGGGTTATAGAAAATGTTCTCGATGAGCAACTCTTTCCATTCAATCCAATGGTGTATCAGGAAGACGCACCACTACGGCATGGGCAATCATTCCGAACGCTCTCGGGTCTGTTTCTTGATCGAAGTGGCGGGTGGGGGCGAGTGACCGCACCAGATCCAAATGTCGTTGCAGCACCACGTGGTGCACGCGGTTGGACCGTACCAGTTGCCCTTCTTGATGGCTGTATTGTTGGTTGTGCTGTCTACTCGTACATCCTGCTTGGTAAGCGGGTGGAGGTTCCACTGCGTTTTGAACGGCTACGGTTTGCTGATGCTGCACACGAGAATGAAAAGTGCACAGTCAGAATGTTCTATCGCTCGCATGATGAGAAAGAAAGTATTTACGACTTTACTCTGTATGGCAGTGACAACCGTCCGATTCTTGCTCTTGATGGGCTCCACCTTGCACGTGTGCCGTCACGACAGGAGTCATAATGATTGTTCGATTAAACTGTTTTTGTTGTTGTGCAAATCGTCAGCAGGGAGATGGTGATGTTCATCAGTGACACCCATCTTCCGCAATTGTTGCCAGCAAAGGCGTACAGCGATGAAGGTTGGTATAAGCAGGAATGTGAAAAGGTTTTTCATGATGCATGGTGGGCCATTGCATTTTCTGTCGAATTTCAAAATGATGGTGATTTCCTCACAGTTGACCTGCCATGTGGGCCGGTTGTCTTATGGCAACGGGACGGAGTGATACGAGCATTTCTCAATGTGTGTGCCCATCGACTGTCACGCTTAACATCGAAAACTAAAGGCTGTTGTGACACGCTCGTCTGTGAATACCACGGATGGGAATATGCAGCCTCAGGAAAGACGAAGCGTATTCCAGATGCACCATCCTTCCGCCCCTTGGAGAAAGATGGTCTCGGGCTTCGGCCACTCTGTGTTGAGGTAGTGGGCGGTATTGTTTTTGTTTCGCAAATAGAGGGTTCTCCGAGCATTCAGTCTCATCTCGGACAGGAAGAAACCAATAGGTTATGCCGTCGTGATCGTCATCCGGGCAGAGTGATATACCAGGCTGATCTCGATATTCCTGTGAATTGGAAAGTGCTTGTAGAAAATAATCTTGAAAGCTATCACGTCGGCT
>CAJXFK010000120.1 GCA_913052575.1 uncultured Planctomycetaceae bacterium | reverse complement strand
CTAAGGGCTTTGATTCACCATCGGCTGTAGCCTTTTGATGCCCCGCACAAGCGGCCGATGCAAGACTGATGAGCGAGACAAAAAAGCCAAAGTCGTTGTCTTGCAGTCGATCATCTTCAGCAGTAGCACAAATCGCCGCCCAAGGGCGTTCTCCATCAAGAACAGGAATAAACATGAGTCCATATGAATGAGTACTGTTCGCATCATTTCTGTTATGAAAGTTGCATTTTGCCCATACGGCATGCCCATCACGAATGAATTTTTGGCAACGAGTTGCATCAAGCCGTTCGGTGAGATCGCTTGATGGCGGGACAACCAAAACAGATTCCAGCGTATTTGTCTCATGAAGCTCAAACCAACCAACTGCATCGGCTCCAGTATGTTCAGCTGCAATCTCTACCGTTGCTGCAATGACGTCTTCGATTGATTGTGATGCAAGGAGCCGGATACTGGTCTGGTAAAGAAGCATTGTGCGACGTCCTTCGTCAACAAGGCCATCACGTGACCGTTGAAAGTTATGCCCTTCAATTTCGCCAACTGGCTCACATCGAATTATTTTTTCAGATTCATCGTCGGATTCTTCCAAGGATCGCCTTGATGGAATTCTAAAAATAAATTCCGTTGTGCCAATCTGGATAGACATTTCCGGTTGGAGTGAGAGTTCTGTAACTCGTTGACCATTCACCCAGGTGCCATTGCGGCTTTGCAGATCTTTTATCTGCCACTCGCCGTTCATACTGTTTCTTGATATAGATGCGTGCCCACGACTCGTAAGTCTGTCAGCAACAACAATATCAGCGTCTACTGCTCGACCAATAATGTTGTTTTGTTTTGGGAGGAGTAGAAAACTTGGTCCATTTCGTTCCGCAATTTGAAGTACGAGTGTGGCTTCAGGTTGAGGTGTCGAATCATCTAGTTGACATTCTGGCGGTGGTGACGTGATAGGAATTGAGCTACTCGACATGGAGCCAGGTCCTGATGATTCGAAGGAACAATTTCTAAAGGGATTTATACATTTTCTGTGCAAGAGCACAGACAAATTGAAATATGCCGGTATTATGGCAACAACGGACCATCCATCCGTAAAACACCTCATTGAAGTTTAAATGAACCATCAAGAACCTCAACCGTGTCAAACAAATAGGCAGAGTGAAGTCTGTGATCGACTCATGCCGCCGGAAACAGGCATCGTTGTTGTCGGGCACGGAACAGCTGATCCTGTGGGAGCAGCTGAAACGGCCGACACTGTTGCACAAGTCGCCGCAATCCTGCCGAATGTTCCAGTCGAACTAGGTTATCTCGAGGTCATTGAGCCAACGATAGCAATGGCAGTCGAGCGTCTGGCAGATCGTGGCTGCAAAAAAATTATTGCGATTCCAATACTTTTGTTTGCAGCGGGTCATGCGAAACAAGATATCCCACAAGCGTTGCAGGATGCTGTTGCTAGGCATGGCTTGACTGTACAGCAGGCTGAACCACTAGGCTTGCACGAGCAGGTTATAAATCTCGCCCGTCGTCGATTCTGGGAAGCATTGAAGGGGCGGACTCCGATTCAAGGAGGCAGTGAAGCAATGCTTGTCATTGGCAGAGGATCAAGCGACCCAACAGCCAGTCAACAACTCTGGGGGTTTGTACGTTCGACATATAGCCCCTTAGCAAATGTTGCAAAACACAGGTTTGCTGTGAGTTTTGTTGCCGCAGCAAAACCATCAATTGATGAAGCAGTGACGCAGTTACTTCAAGGTGACAATAGTCGACAGTCAGTGAAGCGGGTTGTGTTGCACCCACACCTTCTTTTTCATGGACATGTTGAAAAGCAGGTCGACGGACATTTGGAAAAGGCGGAAATTGCATATCCGTCTGTTGAGTGGGTAAAAGTGCCCCGGCTTGGAGCCGCACCAGAAGTAGCGCATGCGCTGGTTGACCGGGGATTAGCGTGTCTGCAAGCGAGGAACTGATTTCTGGCCATAATTGTCAAAAGACCAGTCAAAAAAGCCATCTCGTCACAGGTGAAGAAAGTCGTCACAATAGAATAATGTTTTTGGTGTGATGGTCTGATCTCGTGAGAGAATGCCCATTGTAAGATTTTGTGCACACATGTTTAAGTGTTTTTTGGAAGGAGTTTGCTGCGTGGATTGCCACCTACCAGTAGCTGATAGAAATAATTCGATCCAAACCGGCGGTTTGACAACGGCTCGCAAGCTATTTTTTGTCGGTCTTGCGGGAATCGTTCTGCTACCCGCTTTCAGTTTTGCAAACGAAGGTGGATCTCCATCGCCAGGGCCAAATGATCGACAGATTACGCTTGCTGTAAAAAGTTACCTTGAAAGAGAACATTTTTTGCGCAAGCCAATCGACGATGAAATTGCAGCTCGTTGGTTCAAGACCTTTCTTGCGGCACTCGATCCGCTCAAAATCTATTTTCTTCAATCTGACGTCGACTCTTTTGCAGAGAAGAAATCGAGTCTCGATGACCTTGTTCGAAGGGGAGATGTGAGTTTTGCTTATGAGGTCTATGATCGCTTTCTTGAACGGGTTGATGAAAGGATTCCAATTGTTGAGGAATTGTTGAATTCAAAGCTAGATTTCAATCAGAAAGAATCAATTGTTATCGACCGTGACATTGCCGTTTGGGCAAAGACCCAAGACGAAGTACGTGATAAGTGGAAAAAGCGAATTAAGTACGATTTACTTGTTCAGAAAATGGAGAAAATCGCTCCCGAAGAAGCCAGAAAAAAACTATTGCGCCGCTATACGAGTTTTGCAAAACGCATGCATCAGATGAACGCAGATGAGTTGCTGGAGACATATCTGTCATCGCTTACGAGTTCACTCGATCCTCATACCAGTTTCATGTCTCCAGGAACGCTCGAGAATTTTGAAATCACAATGCGACTCCAGCTTGATGGTATAGGTGCCTCGTTGAAGGGTGAAGACGGCTACACGACGGTTGCCGAACTTGTTCCTGGAGGGGCAGCAGATAAAGATGGTCGGCTCAAGAAAAAAGATCGGATTGTTGGTGTAGGTCAGGACCGTGAGGGTGAGATGGTTGATGTCGTTGACATGAATCTCAATGACGTTGTGAAACTCATTCGTGGCAAACGTGGGACTGTCGTTCGTCTTAAGGTGATTCCCGTGAGTCAGACAGTACCAAAGGTTTACGACATCGTACGGGCAAAAATTGAGCTTCAGGATAGTGCAGCGCGTGGTGAAATCATTGAGGAGGGTACAAAGGTAGACGGGAGTCCTTGGCGGATCGGTGTGATTAATCTCCCGAGTTTTTATATGGATATGGCAGCTGCCCGGCAGGGACAGGCTGATTATAAAAGTAGTACTCGTGATTGTCGGGAATTGCTGGAAGGGTTTCGCGAAGAGGGGGTTGATTGTGTCGCGCTTGATCTTCGTAACAATGGTGGAGGGTCTTTGCCCGAGTCCATTTCCTTGACGGGTCTTTTTATCGATACAGGCCCAGTTGTCCAAATCAAAGATGCGGATCAACGAGTCCAGCAATATGACGACCTGGAGCCCGGTGTTGTTTGGGATGGCCCGCTTGTCGTACTTGTAAACAAGTTCAGCGCGAGCGCAAGTGAGATTGTCGCAGGAGCAATACAGGATTATCGCCGCGGCTTGGTCATCGGTGATTCAGCAACTCATGGAAAGGGTACTGTGCAAAGTTTGCTTGATCTTGGGCGCCAGCTTTTTCAGCGTCTGCCAAATGCTCCGTCGCTTGGTGCATTAAAAATCACAATGCAGCAGTTTTATCGCCCGAGTGGGCTAAGCACCCAGATGGAAGGGGTGAAGAGCGATGTGCAATTGCCAAGTATTACTGATCACCTTCCAGTTGGAGAAGCAGATCTCGACAATGCAATACCTTTTGATCGCGTGGGTAAAGCAGACTTTACGGCAACTAATGATGTCAGTGAATCAATGCTTGAAACACTTCAGCAACGATCCACAGTACGTGTTGCAGACGACGAAGAGTTCCAAGAACTTGCGACAGACATTGCCCGCTACGAGGAGAGAAAAAATGAGAAGACGCTTTCTCTTTTAGAATCAGATTTTGTTAGGGAATGGAATGAGGGAAAAGCAGCAGACAAAGAGGAGGAGGAAAAACAGGAGGAAAACGCAGGCCCGCGACGCCCAGTTGTAACGCGGGACTTCTATTTTGATGAGGCTATGAGAGTGACGACGGATTATCTTGCGGTATTATCCGGTGCTGTGATGCCATCATTGGTCAATTCGGAAAGTAACACACAGCCAGAGCAACCGATCGAATCACGTTAGCTTTTGTGGTTCGTTCTCTAGCATGATGTCGTAGTATCATGTGGGTTTTTGAAGAAGTATTCTCATTGCCTCAATTGCATTTGGGTAGCGAGGCTGTCTATGAAGGTCGTTCCAGACACGACTTGCATTTACGCGCTTGTTTCCACCCCGACCGGTGGTGCTCTCTGCAGTCCATAGAGGCGATGGGCTGTTCGTAAATTCTGCGAGCGCGTGGTACCAATCGTCACGACGTAGAGGTTTCATGTCCGCAACAGTATAAAGTTTTGCTGGTGAAGGAAGTTCCGCAATCTCACAAACGACAGTCGCTGCGTCATCGACATGAATCAGGTTAAGCCAACTCGCTGGGTCGGCAGGGATTGGTTTGTTTGCTCTGATGTCATTGAGCCGTGGAAGTCGATCCGGTCCGTAAAGGCCAGCGAGTCGAAGGACGACACCCGGTCCTTTGGGGTGGTTGCTGAGGGCATTTTCTGCTGTGAGTAAGGTCTTTCCGGCCTCGCGTGTCGGGCATGCTGGAGTTGACTCACTCACTTCTTCAGCAGTCTCTGTGCCCCAAACACCAGTGGAACTAATGAATATGACCCGTGGTTCATTTGGTATTTGATCAAGTATACGAAGGAGGCCCGCCACATGCACATCGTGATAGCTAGCATGTGCATTTCTATCGAATCCGACCGACCATAAGACAGTGTCTACCTCTGGCAGGTTCTGGAAACAGTTGGGCGATCCCTTATTTGATGTGACGTCACCAACTATTGGACGGATATTCGCGTTTAATAGAAGCTGAGCTTTTGTTTGGCTACGCGTGGTAGCAAAGACAGTTGAATTAGCTTGGAGCCATCGTCGTGCAACTCTTTCACCAAGATAACCACATCCTATGATTAGACGAGTGGCCTTATTCATTTTTTTTGTCATTATAAAGCGTCTGATCTTCCCCGGTGAGCAATGTTTTTTGTGATGTAGTTTGTTTTTCCAGCCATGTACCAAGGATGACCTGTGCCGCGACAGCATCGTGGCGTTCTTTTTTTCGCCCACGTGTAAGGCGGGCAGGCCTCAACAGCCCAGATGCTTCCTGAGAGGTGTGTCGTTCATCCTGAAAGACTACAGGCATCTCAGTAGTTTTTGTAAGCCACGCTGCAAACTTTTCGACTTCAGAGGACATTTCACTGTTTCTTCCGTCTGAGTGCAGAGGTAGTCCTACAACAAAGCCAACAATTTCTTCCTGTTTTATTAGCTTTAGGAAAAAAGCTGCATCAGCATGAGGATTCCCAATTGTTTTATGGATCATCAATGGGCTGGCAATTATTCTTTCGGCATCACACACCGATATGCCAATTCTTCGACGACCATAATCTACGCCAGCAAGTCTGCCAGAAGGGAGTTTTTCAGAATTCATTTTTCAGAAATATTCGTACCATAGGTTTTTTTGGTGAACTGCCCCTTCTGGAGGAAGTTGAGCGTTTCCATCTGAACATCTGTGTTTTTCATCATACGTGAGTGGCGAACAGGAATAACCAGAAATCCGTCAGCACCGCGAAGTTGTGTTTCTGATACACGAACAATGGCATCGTCATCACCTTCGAGAATCGATGAGTATCCTTCGTTGTCACCTTTGCCACCGGCGATGATGCCATATTGGAAAGGAGGGATTTGAAGATCGTTTCGTATTGTATCCCAATCCAGTACAAGTTCACGAGCAGCACCAGAGGCCATTGTTTTAAGCCAGTGATTATGAGCGGCGAGTCGAGCAAGGTCTGATCCCTGATTCGGTGGCCCAAGCATCACCATGCGATTGATTCGATTTATCATTTCAGGTTGGGCAATTTGTAGCCACCTGCGAACAACTAGGTTCCCCATGCTGTGCCCTACAAAACTCACATTTGTAGTTGGCGGTAAGCTGGCAAGCACTTGCTCTAATGCGCGGGCGTGGGAGGCAAGAGTTGCCTGAGGGCTTGCATAACCAAACGCCATGATGCTGGCTGACATATTTTTGTCGAGAAATGCGACAAGGGGATTCATGGCACTTCGGCTTTCTCCGAGGCCATGAATCAGGATGACCGCATCGTTCCTCAAAGGGTCGATGTCACCATTTTGAATGAGGTTTGAAAAATTGCGGGAGCACACACCGAGACTTCCCTCTACAACAACCTTATCATTCATGTTGAGGATACGATAAGACTCTGACTGAGCGTGCTGCTGAATGCGCCAGTTGCTTAAAACTCGTATATCAGACCACTGTAATGCATCAGTGGCAGATGTGAAGTGATCAAAGACAGCACTAACCCAGTGCTTTTCATTTTCGTGCGGCAGATTTGATTCTTTGCCTTCAGTTCTTGAGGCTGTAATGACAAATGAGCAGAAAATAACAGCACAGGAGCACATCGCCAATGATATTTTGAGCGAAGCGGCGTACCTCACAGATATTCGTGCCATTGTTTACTTTCTAGCTCAGCGACTACTTTACGGATGTGGTCTTCCTGCGACCTTTCAGCAACCAAGGTGGCATCATCGGTATGTACTAAAAGAATATTCTCCAAACCCAGTGTGACAACAAGATGGTTGTCACATGTGTGGACAAGTAGGTCTTTCGAATCAATGCTAAGGTGACGACCGACCACAGTATTTCCATGTTCGTCCTGCCCTCGTTGTCGGGCAACAGCAGACCAGCTTCCTAGATCATCCCACGTAAACGGAGCTTCAATAACCGCAACGTCGGAGGCATGTTCTAGTACTGCATAGTCAATTGAAACACCTTTGATTGCAGCGAATTCCTCTGAGAAGATTGTGTTCCGGTCAGGGGTGTTCCAGTTGTCCGCAATGCGTTGCAGGTGGTTTAAACAATCAGGTTGATGCTCAGCGAGGGCCTTAATAATTGTCTTTGCGCGCCAAACAAAAATACCTGCATTCCAGAGGAAGTTGCCTGCAGATAGGTATTCTTTTGCGACGTCGACTGGCGGTTTTTCTCTGAATTGAGCAACACGATGCACGGGCGATTCATTGTGTGTGTGTGGGAGATCTTCTCCCTGTTGAATGTACCCATAGTTCGACGACGGACTCGTTGGACGAATTCCGAATGTAACGAGTCGATCAGGAAATTCATTGACAAGGCTACTTGCCTGTTTTAGCGCATTCTGAAAAGACTCAGTTGGGTCAATTACATGATCACTTGGCATAACGGCCATTGTGGCATCAGGATCTTTTTGTAGAACAAGTAGAGCTGCCAGGCCTATACATGGTGCTGTATCTCGCTTGCAAGGTTCACCAACAATTGCATTTGCTGGAAGTTTGGGCAATTGTCTCTGGATAGCTTCTGTGAGCCGTGTGTTGGTTACAATGAGAGTCCGCTCAAGAGGAATGAGTCCATGAAGCCTCTCTACGGTGTCTTGTATAAGAGTTCCCGCACCTGCAAGTGGTAGTAGTTGTTTCGGAAGTTTTGCACGGCTCGATGGCCAGAAACGGGTTCCCGACCCACCTGCCATAATAATTGCGTGAAGCATGAACGAGATATTCTCCAGAGGACATCAGAGTTTTAAGAACGTTTAGGGTGACCGAACGACAACCGACTCGTCAATGTGATTTTTCGGAAAAACACCAGACTGTGCAATAATCTGAAGATCGTCATCATCAAAAATTGATGCTGCATCAAGTTCCACATTGATTCCCGGCGCGACTTTGATACCAACGCCTTTCAAGTGTCGGATTGCGTACGCGTTGAGCGATTCACGTACGGTTTCCGGTGAGTCGGTGCGAGCGCCTGATGGATTTTTGAGTGGTGCAAAGCCTTCTTTTGGATCAATCTCAACAACAGTCACCTTTTCGGCCAAAGGCATGAGATCGAATATGAAACGTTCGAATTTAAAAGCATTTGGTTTGGTTGGCTGGATGAGGCATCCTTTTTCATTCAAGAATGGAACTTTTTTGTGAGCGATATGTAGTGGAAGAGTCTGGCTTGAAGAAGCAATGTCTTGAAGAAATCGCATGTCAAATGCATGGATCGCAATACTCCCAGCAAAGAGCTTCAATCGCCCGTTCTGGAGGCGGTCAGCTGCAACATTCGGAGGGAGATCGCTGTATTCAATAATTTGGGTGACACCGTTTAACTCAGCAACAACACCAACTCGTTCTTCGGGATCGAGTTTGGGGACAACTTGCGTTGATAGTGAAGACCTCGAGAGTATGTGCTGGCCGATGAATTCTGGATCAACCGGTTTCGCC
>CAJXFK010000119.1 GCA_913052575.1 uncultured Planctomycetaceae bacterium | reverse complement strand
TCGAACGGCACGCTTTACTCTCCGATGGACGAGTTATGGCACCTGTATCTCCTGGGGCAAAAATTAGCTGGATGTGCGCCCCACGTGTTGATGGACCTGCGTTATTCTCTGAGTTGCTTGGTGGTCCTGCAGCTGGACACTTTACGATCGAACCGTCCCAGCCGGATAATAACTCTCAACAGCAATATGACGGAACGTCTCTTGTTTTAAAAACAACCTGGCCTCGTTTAACGGTCACAGATTTCCTGGATTGTTCGGCCGGCAAACCTACACAGCGGGCAGGAAGAACTGATTTGATCCGGCAGATAGAAGGACGAGGCGAAGTTCGTATTACATTTGCACCTCGGCTTGACTTTGGAAGACTTCCTACACGCCTAGTCATTCGTGAAGGTGGACTAGAAATTGACGATACGATCGATCCTATTGTCTTGCGTGCACCAGGTGTTGAATGGGAACTTCAAGAGGAGGGCTCTCATCAAACTGCTATCGGTACAGTAGTGCTGCGAGGAGAACCACTTCGTCTAGAACTTCGTTATGGCACAGGGTCATTACGTGAACAGCAGACTCTTCCTCCTCAAGAGCGATACCGACGCACCAAGTTGTATTGGGAATCTTGGGCAGACCGCCTGGTCTTACCAAAACGAGAAGGTCCACTTGTTCGTCGTAGTGCACTCGTTCTAAAAGGACTTTGCTATGGTCCAACAGGTGGAATAGTTGCTGCTGCAACAACAAGTCTTCCTGAACATCTCGGTGGAATTCGGAACTGGGACTATCGCTATTGCTGGCTGCGAGATGGAGCTATGTCAGCGGCTGCCTTGGTAAAGCTTGGTTCCTTTTCTGAAGCAATGGCTTTTCTTGACTGGATGCTCGCAGTTGTTGACCGTGCAGCAGCACCTGAACGCCTCATGCCTTTGTATACCGTGACAGGGCACGAAGTTGGTGCTGAAGCAGAAATTGCTGAGCTCGCTGGATATGCCGGGTCACGACCAGTGCGCGTTGGGAATGCTGCACGAGGACAAGTCCAATTGGATGTCTTCGGCCCGATTGCAGAACTCGTTTGGCAGCTTCTTTTAGCTGAGGCGCCGGTATCAAGTGAACACTGGCGACTTGTTGAAGCTATGGTCGGAGCAGTCGAAGCTCGCTGGCATGAGCCGGATCATGGCATCTGGGAGATTCGCAAACCGCGACGACATCACGTCCACTCGAAGGTAATGTGCTGGCTCGCAGTTGATCGTGGAATTCGTATTTCTGAACGGTTCCTAGACCGAAAGAAACCTGCGTGGGAGCAACTTCGTCAGACTATTGCAGACGACATCCTTGAAAAAGCCTGGCATGAACAAGCCAACGCCTACACGGCAGCCTACGGTGGAGATGACCTTGATGCAGCATCTCTTATGATTGGGCTGATGGGGCTCGTCGATTGTACTGACCCAAGATTTATGGCAACAATTGATGCCATAGACAAGCGACTTCGAATGGGGCCCACCGTCTTTCGATATCTTGCTGACGACGGCTTACCAGGAAGGGAGGGTGGCTTTTTCATCTGTGCCAGTTGGCTCGTTGACTCATTGTGTAAAGCTGGCCGTCGCGACGAAGCAGAGTCTCTATTCGAATCAATGATCGAACTTGCTGGCCCTGAAGGATTACTACCAGAACAGTACGACCCTCTTCTACGAAGAACTCTTGGTAATCATCCGCAGGCATACTCTCACATAGGTCTCATCGAAAACGCTTTAACCCTGTCGTCAGACTAGGTTTCATATCTAGTCAATATTCATTTTTAAAGCAGGCATCGCAGTACCCTCTGCGGCAGTTTGATCTCGCGCGATAACTGAATCTGGAAGATGATAAAAACCAATCGCAAGAATGAGATAGGTTGCTAATAGTAGGAGGCCTTCCATCCACGTAGCTTCACCTGCGTTGATTATCTCTCGTGCAATGATAATGGATAATACAATCGACACGACTTCGAACATTGAGAATGACAGATTCATCTGTTGACCAAGAAACAAGCCTGTGAAGACCAAAAGGGGTGCTACGAAAAGAACCATCTGTATTGTAGATCCAACCGTTGCCGCCATAACAAGTTCTTGTTTCCCCTGCCGCGCAAACCGAACTGCAGTGAGTACTTCTCCGATTCCCCCAACGCCACCGAGTAATACGATCCCACTGAATGTATCAGAGAAGCCCATAACACGAGTTGCCGGAATAAGTGACTCTGTAACTGACTCACTAACAAACGCCAGCATCACACCACTCAAACCAAGAACAGCAAGACTCCGCAAGGCTGAATATGATTCTTTGTCGCCATTCAGGATCGGCGTAGCATCTTCAACATGGTGTTGACTATTGAAGAGTGAAATCAGCACGTTTCCAACGTAAATCACAAGTAAAATAGCCGATAGTTCAAGAGAAAGATCTCGAGTGCCCTCAGGCGTTCCAATACGAAAAACTGCAGGAACAATAAAACAAAAACCACACATGACAAGCATCAAGCCTGATGATCGAAACTGACGTCTATCGAAAGAATGAAGTCCGTACTTGAGTCCTCCTACAACGAGAGCGCAGCCCAAACCAACAAGTAAATTAACCATTATGGAACCGGTCAGTGAAGCCTTTACAACCCTCCCGAGGCCGTTCCGCAGAGCAACTATACCGATGATTAGTTCCGGAGCGTTACTCAGCGTGGAGTTCAGCAAGCCACCGACAACAGAGCCCAGACGCTTCGAGAGTCTTTCAGTCGCAATCCCCATGAACTCAATCAACGGTACGATCGCTGAAAGTGATACCACGAAAACAATTCGTGGATCGACATCAATTGCATGAAGTACAAAAGATAGTGGGATTAGTGTCAGTAGTAGTCGTTGGTACATGTTCCGAGTATATCTAGCAGAATGATTCTGAATATTGCTGATACGTATACATAATTCTCTTCCTTTTTGTATCCTTATTCTCATTGAATTTACACATTAATCTTTTCCCGGTGTGTCTTAATGGCAACGTATCGATCACCATCTGATAATGATGTTCCACCATTTCGAGAACAGATCGGCACCGTTGTTATAGGTGCTGCAGCAGGACTTGCTGCTGTCGGCTTTCATGCCGTAATGAATCTTGCTGAAGCAGCACGGACGAGACTTGCCGTCCTCGCAACATCCCATGGAATAACTGCCCAAATAGGAGTCATTCTAACTTGTGGACTGTTAGCGGCTGCGGCAGTCTTTCTTGTCCGGTTTTTTGCACCCGAAGCAGAGGGTAGTGGAATCGCAGCTGTGATACAGGCCCATCGGACAGTAGGGGCGCGACGAGCTCTACGAATTCTCTGGGTAAAATTCTTGGCAGGTTTTTGTGCGTTGTCTTCTGGCATGCCGCTTGGCCGGGAAGGACCGAGTGTCCAAATCGGTGCGATGTCGGCAATCGTGCTGAGGCAGTTCGGGCTTGGGCTGGTGTACTATAGAAGAAGAGCCGTTGAACTTGGTGCAGCAGCTGGTTTGGCAGCTGCGTTCAATGCTCCCTTGTCGGGAGTAGTTTTTTCATTCGAGCTTCTTAAGCAGCCATTTCATGCACATAATTGTTTTGAAACTATTCTTGCCTGCGCAATCGCCGATTGGGTGTGTCGTCTCTTTCATGGGCCTGTTTTTGAACTTCCAATTTCTCTCAGCGGCTTTCGCGAATGGCAAGAACTACCCACATTTGCTCTTGTTGGACTTTGCACTGGTGTCGTTTGCCTAGTATTTCAGAATTTCCTGCTCTTTGTTGCCAAACGATTTCATAAGTTTCATGACTTCTCAAATAAAATGATTTTGATCGCAGGCATATGGGGCTGCCTACTCGGAGTCATTCTTCTTATTAAGCCTGAAGTACTTGGTATTGGTCATCAAATTTTTGACGATGCGATTCATAATTCCTTACCACTCATTGCAGCAATTCTTATTTTAGCTACTCGCATTCCTCTTAGTGCTATCAGTTATGCAACTGGTGCACCTGGTGGACTGATTGTCCCTGCATTATTATTTGGCGTTCTCTCAGGACACATTTTTTCAATAAGTTATGCCTCCTTGGTTGGTGGGGTCGATGCTGACTTTCACGCCGTCTGTCTCGTTGCTGGTATGGCGGCAAGTATTGGAGCACTCTTCCGTACTCCACTCACAGCTACCATCATGGCTGTTGAAATAACGGGTGCGTACGACTGTCTCCTCGAAATATCAATTGCTTATCTCACGGCACACTCTCTACTAGGACTCGCCCGCCAACCAGATTTGTATACAGCTCTGGGACGTATTCATGAAAGTCACGCTGGAAAGCAGTCTGCGAGGCTCAGTGCGGCAAGGCCCTCTGCTCATTAAATTTTAGGCCGCTTGACGTTGGTCTTCGACGATTTTCGTCTGTGAGGATGGGCTCGGTAATCCGTGCTCTTCTAGAAATTTTCTTAGACACACCACTTCCGCCGTAAGGTCCCTCAATTCGTCCTGATGATCATCTTCAAACTGTAGAAAGTGTCCGGCGATGAGGCCCGATAAGGCACCAAAAGAACTTGCCCCTGTGACCATCAAGACGAAAGCAACCATCCGGCCTTCCCAGCTGGTTGGATAGAGATCTCCATAACCAACCGTGGTTACAGTACAGATTGACCACCAGATAGCATCTTCCGGTGTCGTTATGTTGCCTCCACGGGCTCCTTCGAATTGCAAGATTGCAAAGCTACATGAAAAAATTACGACAACGGCGATAAAGCTGCCAGCAAGCACTGCATTTCTGGCTCGATTTTTAAAAATTAGGGAAGCAAGGAAACGCGTAGCCTTAATTCCTCGAATAACTCGTAGCACTCGAACTACGCGAGCTGCTCGACCCCACCGCATTGAATCAAAGACCGGTATTGAAGACAGAAGATCAATCCATCCCCAGGTCACAAAATAGTGCCAACGATTGGGAGCACGTATCAAACTAATAATAAAGTCTGCCAAGAATACGAGGCAGACAATAAGATCAGCGTAAGCTAATAAAGATCTCGCTGAGGGCGTCAGTTCTACCACGACACCGATTGTGAGCATTCCAATGGCAATCAAGCTCACCAACAGAATCAATGCATTATACCCAGCCCATTTTTCGTCATGTAAACGGGGCATTGCGTTTCGCAGTGTTCGAGATCTCTTTGCTTGAATTTGGGGTGTATCGTGAGATTGACTCGATACTCGAGAAGTAGCCATACGTTTAATTGTTGTCGCCTATATTTTGACATTCCAATTCAAAACAACATTTAACGCCAAGGTTTTAAGTCCCGGCCGGGAGATCATAGAGCTCCATCCGCCGGTAATGGGACACCAATTCTTCCCAATGACACACTTTATTATTGTCTACTCAAAAAAAAATTGAACTTGGTCTAGGCAACCTAGGCGTGGTAGTTCTATCCCTGATATGATGAAGTCTTAGGGTAAAGAGTGCTGCTATGATTTTCGCTCGTTCATTAGAAATGCCCCACACAGCCATGCCATCCCATTCTGCCATACATGCTGAGTTTCTCGACTTTCGTGACAAGTCGCATGGCGATATCACTGTCGACGAAATTTCGTCTGCAATTAGCGCCGGACGCTTTGTATGGATTGATACGACACTCCAAGACCAACTTTATACCGATCTTAAACGATCGTTACCCGAATGGCTGGCAGGCCAGACTCCTGTCCAGAAAATTCTTAGCTCTGAATATAACGACGATGGTGATGAACTCGTCTCCTCACTACACAGAACAGACGATGCTTTACATATACGACTCGTAGGAGCCTGCGACACTTCGAATAAAATTATTAGCGAAGTGCTCGATATTGTTATCTGCGAGGACCTTCTCGCAACATTCTCAAGTGGTTCCTGTGGTGTCCTTCATGCAGTTCGCCGTGACTACATTCGAGACTTTGAACAACACGCTGCGACACCAAGCTTTTTACTTTATGAGTTTTGGGATAAACAAATTGAACAGTTTTTATCTGTACAGGGGTGTCTTGATGAAGAAGTTGAGTCAACTCGCACCGCTCTTCGACGATCTGCGGATGAAAAAACACTGACAAGACTCGCGAATGTCTCCGGCAGACTTCTAGCTTTGAGAAAGCGAGTGCTACCAGCTCGACGAGTACTGGAAGAGTTAGTCTCCAGAAAAACAACGCTTGTGAGTGAAGCAACACTTCAATACCTCAGTAACATGATTGGCACGCTCGAACGTCTTCTTGCTGATATAACAGCCAATCGAGAAATTCTAGAAAGTGCAATGAATTTCTCCCTTACGGTCATGACTCATCGCACCAATATGACAATGAATCGACTCGCCGTTGTGAGTACCATCTTCCTGCCACTTACTTTTCTCTGTGGGGTCTATGGTATGAATTTTGAGATAATGCCAGAAACAGAGTGGGTTCATGGATATAAAATGTTTTGGATTGTGTCAGCAATTATCACACTCACACTGACAATAGTGCTACGGAAAGCACGATTACTTTGAATGAAGTCCAGGCTTCTTCTGTTCTTCTTTACAAAGCCTGCGAGTTTTCTCCATCCTTCAGCATCTTTCTCCCGCGACTATAACAACCGGAACTATCTATTGTTCCGGTAATAGTGATAAGGCCGGTTTGAGCAGATTACAAAAAGTTTACTACATACGTTGACCTTTCGTCCTCGTGAGGTAGTGTTGACACGCGGTGGGGCACTCGGTCTTGCCATTAAGAACATGCAAAGATTTGTAGCTCTACCTTATGGCAGATAATGAAGAGTTCATTGCAGAATTTCTTATCGAGGCGTCTGAAAACCTAGACCAACTCGACCAAGATCTCGTTGCACTGGAAAAGCAACCTGATAATCCAGATCGATTAGGCAGCATTTTCCGTACAGTTCACACCATTAAAGGGACGTGTGGTTTTTTTGGCTTTACAAAACTAAGTACCGTATCTCATCACGGTGAACATTTGCTTGGGCTTCTCCGTGATGGAAAACTTCGATTCAATAAACATCTGGCATCGCTACTCCTTGAACTAGTCGATGCAATACGAGTGTTCTTGTCATCTATTGAGTCCACAGGCACGGAAGGTGATGTCGCCTTTCCTGAACTTTGCCAACAACTCGATGCTGCCTGTGTATTGACAGATACTGCCATCTCAGACCAAGTAAAAGAACCCACCTCATCGCCCACGACTGATGTCGACCAAGGCACCCACGACATCGAAGATACCAGCCTAAACGCAGCACCAACACTCAAGACAGAGGTGGCATCACTAGCAGATGTCACTTTGCCGGAAACCGACAGTCTCGATCGCGCACCGCTCACAAAAACTGAATCGATTAATGAAAACATCCGCTCAGCAAATAGTCTCGATGCAACTATACGGGTAGATGTACAACTTCTCGACACCATAGTCGATCTCGTAGGTGAACTGGTTTTAGCTCGAAACCAGTTACGAACAACGGTTACTGATGAACCATCATTGCTCGATGCCGTCAATCGAATTCACACCGTAACAGGTGAACTTCAAGAAGTTGCCATGAAAACACGCATGGCTTCCATTGAACAACTCTTCAATAAGTTTCCTCGAATTGTTCGTGATGTTGCAACAGCCTGTGGCAAGGAAGTAAGTCTTCATGTTGATGGTGCCGACACAGAACTTGATCGTACTCTCATCGAAAAAATACGTGATCCTCTCACTCATTTAATCCGTAACGCAATAGACCATGGCATTGAGCCTGTTCATACAAGAAGGGCTGCAGACAAGCCGTCTTCTGGCCAAATCTTCCTGCGTGCATTTCAGGAAAGTGGTCAGGTCACGATTGAGGTATCCGATGATGGTGCCGGCATTTCAGTTGATGCGGTTCGAAAAAAAGCTGTTGAGAGCGGTCTAGTGACAAATGACGCTGCTCACGACATGTCTGATGAACGAATATTCCAGTTTATTTTCGAACCGGGCTTTTCAACAGCTCATGCCGTTACGAATATATCTGGACGTGGCGTTGGCATGGATGTTGTTCGTACAAACATCGAATCTATCGGTGGAACGATCGACATCAGCAGCCAGCGTGGTATCGGCACTGTTGTTCATGTGCGCATTCCACTGACTCTTGCAATTATTCCAGCTCTGATTGTTTCAAGTGGTAACGAACGCCTTGCAATACCTCAATCGTACATTCAGGAACTTGTGGCTCTTCGCGAACATGGTAAGAGCCATGTAATTGAAGGTCTCGAAGGCTCTCCTGTTTTACGACTGAGAGATCGACTCATTCCAGTCGTCTACCTTGATCGATGGCTTGGACTTCGTGCATGGAAAGAGCGGCCGACTACCGGCACTGTCGTTGTTGTGAAAGTCGACAATCATGAATTTGGTCTCGTTGTAGATGCTGTTACAACAGCTGAAGATCACACTAGCCATGCAACTGAAACGACTGGACTCTGGTTTATTGTTGTCAAAGCGATCAGCAGTCTACTTGCCCCTATGGGCATTTATTCAGGTGCGACCGTCATGGGTGATGGTAGCGTGGTCCTGATCCTTGATCTCCGTG
>CAJXFK010000118.1 GCA_913052575.1 uncultured Planctomycetaceae bacterium | reverse complement strand
AAACCACCTGCAGCGAGTCGTTCGAGTGTTGGTGTCTGACATGGGCCACCAAACGAACTCGACGCGCCAAAGCCAACATCATCAAGCAGCACAACAAGAACGTTCGGTGATCCTTCTGGCGGCCGAACCTGAGGGATGGCAGGAAACACAGCGTCCGGGTCTTTTGCATCATAAACAACAAGCTCAGGCCGAGCAGTATTTGGCATCGGAAGCACAGTACGATCTGGTTTTGAGAAAGAAGCCGTATCTTTTGAATTTTCAACTGCCTGCGTTTCAGCTGCCTGACCAAGGGCAACGGTCACAAACATGAGCATACCGCTCATTACTCGTCCAAAAGTCACAGACCACGTCTTCAGTAAAGTATTCGCTAACCTGCGTTCCATTCAACGTCTCCTCATTGGGCTGATACGTAAATCACTTACGCAATTGTTTTCTGCGTGAAAATTTGATGTGTACGGCGAAAAATACCCTATAAAAAAACGGGAGGGGGCACCATGCAAAATGCGCAAACGGTCTTTAAAGGCCATATTTCTAACATTCTGCTCACATAGCAGGCTACAAATTCTGTCGCGAGCGACCCGATGAGAAGACGGGCCCTGTCGGCTTTGGTGGCAACGTCGCCTGCCATTCCTCAAGTCGTTTCTTTAATTGAGAAACAACCTCAGGATACTGTTTGCCGCACTCAGTCGACTCCAGTTGATCTTCCGTGATGGCATACAGTTCCACGTAGCTGAGGTCTGCGTTTCCTATTAATTTCCACCGATCATCAACGACTGCATACGATCCCCAATGGAATGGTCTATTTTTTGGAGCGGGCCAAGGCGATGTTGCTTTCCAGAAGAGTGGCTTTTCTCGCGTAGGAATCGCATTTCCGGACAAAGCTTCAACCTGACTTACACCATCTGGCGTGTACCCTGCCGGCATGGTTGCACCGGCCAATTCACACAATGTTGGCACAATGTCAACGGCTGAGAGAAGCGTCTGGTTGTCAACAACACCAGCAGGAATCTTGCCTGGCCAGCGCGCGATAAACGGAACGCAGACACCGCCTTCAAAGAGTGCCGCCTTATAGCCTTTCCTTCCACCCGTTACACCTTTAGATGCTCCAATACCAAACCCTGCACCAGTTGCGGTATCGTAGGACAGTTTCAATTCTGTTGGACTCGATGCTCGTGCAGGTCCATTATCTGAACTAAAGATAACAAGTGTTTTTTTGGTGAGATCGTTTTGATCCAGAACATCTAATAGGCGACCAATCCGATCATCAGCGTGCGCAAGCGTGGCGGCATAGATATTATCAGCCTCGTTTTCAAGATCCCGGAACCACCAACGATACTTCGGAAGGACATGAAAAGGCGTATGTGGCTCATGCATCCAAAGATTAATAAAAAAGGGTTTCTGTTTTTTTGTAGCTTCGGCAATCAGTGAAATCGCATGATTCACGTCATCATGAACTGGCATCTGCTCACCAGCACAGTTAAATGCTCCGTATTTGTCATAGCCGTACTCGCTCGGGAGTGGTGAATCGGGGATCATGTCATTTGCCAGATGCCATTTCCCAAAATGCCCTGTCATGTACCCCGCGTTCTGCAGCATTCGGGGCAACAATGGAGCCGCTGGATCAAGCCAGTCGGGCATGTTGCGACGAGCGTTTTGATCTACCCATGCAAAATGTCCATTGATGTTGTACCGAGCAGGAAAGTGCCCTGTCATAACCGCCGTACGGCTCGGCGAACAGACGCCACTAGCCACCGTAAACCGAAAAAAATCAGTCCCTTCGCTCGCAAGACGATCAATATTCGGTGTCTTTACGTAAGGATGGCCATGGCAACTGAGATCACCCCATCCCCAATCATCAGCAAAGATAAAAATGATGTTGGGTTGCTCAGCGGCACACACCACTTGGCTACCAAAGCCACCTAGCAGTGCCATACCAAGAAGAAATATCCGCAATGGATCGCGCACCATGACACCGTGTTCCTTTTCTATACCGACAGCTGTCGAATCTGTTTCCACTTACTCTACGAGCATTATTGACTGGATCGTTTTGGTACCACTGCCTGTTGCCAACTCAAGCTTCTGATTATTTGCCGTATCAAGAACTGTGATCTCAAAGGTCGCTATCTTCGACCACTCAAGCTCTTTTCCGTCAGGACCGTTGAAGTCTTCTCGTCGCAGGACTATTTCCTGTGGGCCTTGCCCCTCGACTATCTTCCCTGCCGAGAAGCTTCCAATATTATCCGGACGGCTCAAAAAACCGCTATCCGTCCTCATCCTTACGTTGAGCTTTCTTCCCTGTGGATCGACAACAACAACCAGCTTTTTGGTGCCTCGCCGATCAAGATAAGGACTTTGAAATTTATATGTCTTGATTGTTCGCTGGTCTCGTGACGACCAATTTACAAAATCATGTTCAAAGTCATCAACTGGTTCTCGGGAGTCTGCCAGTTCAAGCAGTCGTTTCAGATTGACCTCCGATGGTAGGAAAGATTGCTCTACAGAATTCAAGGTGAATGTTGTGGTCTCACCTCGCTCGAGTGGCTGAACATGCCCAAGTTTGTATCGACAGAGCGCAAACATATACAGCGGCAGACCCTTATGAACGGGTATCTCGACAGACCATGCCTGCCCCTCACGCCGAGCCTCAGCACGCTCCCAGAAGCGGGTGCGTGAATTGGGGTCGTAACTGAAGTAAATTTCAGTCGCCGCAAGTCGATCTTGATTCTCTGGTGTGACACAAAATGAGGCTGTTCCATCAGACACCGAGAAGGTTGATGGTGGCGTCACAGGAATATGCTGGTCAATACCTTTGAGATATTGGTCAAACCAGAGATTGAGCATCGCCCATTGTTCGGGACCAGGCCCATGATTTTGATGCAGATTCGTACTCACTCGCCACTGTGAATGCGGCACGAGGGACATCGACCGATAGATTCGATCAAACACGGAATGAAAATCATTCGTTGAACTTATAAAGCACACCGGACAACGAACAAACGGCCAGTAGGAACTGGCATCGACGGTGGCTTTATAAAGTTCAAGGCTCTGGAAGTGAGCCCGAATTGAACTACCTTCAATACCACCTGGGAAATCAACATATTTAAAGCCTGTTCCTCCAACAAATGGCACAACCGCTTTCAAGCGTGTATCGATAGCCGTTAGCGCGGTAATCATGCCTCCCATTGAAAATCCTGATAGACCAATCTTGTTGGCATTCACTTCGGGCTGCTGCTCAAGAAAAGTGATACCACGTCGTGCGGCAACTGACAGTAGAAACCAGTTTGAGTTTCGCGGACTTGGCACCGAATCTATCGTGTATTCATCAGGCTGGAGACTCCGCTTCCAACCCTTCCGAAGAGCCTTGCTGTAAAACCGGGGGCCTTGTGTTGGATCAACGTTGCCCCAATCTGTGTTGATCTCGATTTCGTCCTCAAGTGGACGCCCCAGCCAATTAATATCAATGGAAGCGTAGCCTTGTCGAGCAAAGTATTCTCCACGGTGACGGTCTGCCCGCTGGCCACCGCCATGTGCCCACACGAATGCCGGTAGACCGGTTTTTCCGGTCGGAAAACAATAGTACGCTGCTATCCGTGATTTTGCACCTTTAAATGTACCTACAGTAAAAATCACATACCGCGTCACGACACCATCGGCTATCCATTCTTGAACAACCTCTACATCAAGTGGCTCATTTCTTGGATCGTAGTCTTCCCAGAGGGCAACCGCCGTCTTGGGCACCTTCGCAGCTGTATACGGCACAAATGTATCGTCTGCATACACCGGCGTACCGATCACACACATCAGGCATAGTGCACACGCTATAAGTCGAGCCTGTGCTGTCAGTCGAGCCTGTAATGACAAAGGCTTCATTGCACATCGCCACATCTTTGGTCCCTCAAACATTCCTGAGATCCTCCCTCGCTTCGTAATTGATGGCCTCGTATCCGTAGCTCAGCATTTCTTAAAGCCACACTCATACACCATTACACGCACACAAAGACTCGTTTCAGCGGCGTCACCAGTTCCACAATTCACTTATATTGCATTAGAAATTCGACCAAAGCATCATCCTGCTGTCTATCGAGTATTTGCGTGATGTCGAGCGTCTAATTCGTTTTCTGATGTCTCTCGATAACAGCCGCTTGCAGCTCCAGAACGGTTAGGACTATCCCCTTGGAACCATCGAGCGTATGGCGGACCTAGCAATAGATCGCATCAGTCACGGGCTTTTTTCAACAGGAAATCGAAACGTACTCACGACGTCTCCATTCACCGTACGATGATGCATGGTCAGTTCGCTTGATTGCCCTTTCGATTCCAGGTGCCCTGAAAGAAACCCACCAGCGACACGCAGAAACCGATGCGAAGGCCGCTCATCGCCTTTCTTCCATCCCAACTGGTGCTTTTCACTCCCGGGACCACACCCAAACTCCCAGAGGCCTGTCTCTTCATCTACTGATGCATACTGCCAGTGCCGGTCACCACACAGCACAATGACACCATCAACAGATGAAAACTTCTGCCGTAACTGCTCGCCTTCATGTGCAAAAATCGTATTGGCATGATTGTCTTTTTTTCCACTTCGATCAGGACCAACAATTGGCGTTGGGCTAAAGACAAGCTTGAATGTTGCAGTCGAAGCATCGAGCGTCTTGAAAAGCCATGCTTTTTGCTCAACTCCAAGAATGGTTTTCTCAGGACCATCCGCCATGGTATTTGGACTACGAAAATCACGACCCTCAAGAAACCAGACCTGCAGGTCTTTCCCCCACTGAACAGTCTGATACCGAGGTGTCCGCGACGGAAACTGTTCCTCATTAAACAGTCGAACTCCTTCCTCGAACGTAACGGACCCATATTTCTGCCCAGGCCAGCAATCGTTTTTCAGCGTGTCGTGATCATCTTTGAGGAAATACGTCGTGTGGCCTTTGTAAAAAGCCCGGTTATCTGGCAATGCAAAGATTCGCCCCCACTTAAACCGCATCAACTCAACTGTCAGCGCCCATGGTTCTGGCTTGTCGTAATACTCAATATCTCCTGCGTGAACGAGAAACGAAGGATTGATTTTTTCAAGCGATGGATACATCTTATGACCTTGCAGGCCATTGTCAGTACGAATGAAATCGTGGCACGTGGTCATGCAAAACGAGAGACTTTTCCGAAGCTTCTTGGCAGGTGCTGTCTCAAAGCCACCACGCAGCACTGCCGTTGTCTCTTGACCACCGGGCGATCGCACCTCGAGCACTGTTACGTACCGGGTACCCGGGGCTAGATCACTCAGATGCCATTGTGCTGTAAAGTCTTCAGCCGCGGATGTTTTCCTCCACTGGGTTGTCTGCTTCTTTGACTTCAGCCGTTTTTCAGGAAAATATGTCAGGCGAACTTCGCCAGGAGCGCCAGGGCACGCCCCTATCATGTCGTCAAGCGAGGCTCCCACAGGCAACTGCGCCGTGAGAAACTGCACGGGATCAGCAGCCTCTTCCAACACCTTCACCTGCTTGTTTGAAATTGACTGAAACTTCTTGCCACCGGAATTCATTTCGGGGAATCGTGTTGTGCGAGTCCAGATTCCAATTGAATTCTGGTCAGCCCAACTATTTCGCATTCCATCGGCAAGAAATGGCCCAGCCCGTTGTACTGACGATTGATTCTTTTGCGGAAGTGTCACAAACCGAAAATTTCGATATGACACTTTGCCACCATGATCAGTGAGCATGATGCGACTTTTTGTCGAAGACTGCCCAAAGTTCCTGAAGCCTGCGAACTTACTCAGTGCAATTGTCCGTTCCCACTCCGGTCCCTCAGTAGTTATTGATGCAACCAAGGAATCATTAAGGAAATGCTTCACTGTTGATCCGTCGGCGACAATCTTCGCTGTGTTCCACGTACCCGGAGGAAGTACTTTTTTATCTGGTGCGGCAGTTGCCAGATCATAAATTGCACCTGTTGCATGTAAGGCATCTGTGTTCGGCTTTTCATCATAAATCTGATACTCGATCCCCCAGTATCCAGCACCCTGATAGGCCTTATTCCAATAAGGAGCACCGTGTTTCCGCACACGATATTTCACACCACTATTAACTTTGGTCGCAATCTTCCAATCAAACGATAGCTCAAAGTCAGAAGCAACTGGCTTGCTCAGAATGCTCTCTCCACCAGGACGCACGAGAGAAACTTCACCATCATGAAATTCCCAACCGGTAATTTTTCCAGACGGCTTCAACGATTCCCAGAATAAAGAATCTGCCCAGGTGGCTGGATCATCCAGCTGATATTCCTCTGCCGACAAGACACTCGTATTGCTAAACAGGCAGACGAGTAAAACAAATCCACTGCACCGACAGATCAGATTAAGAATGAGATTCATGGCTACCCTTACAGTATTTATGCTTTTCCCCGTTGCTGCATACACGATGTCCAGTGTACTCAAGGCTTACACAGTTCTGGACACCTATGCCCCCCGGCCTTCCCTACAACAAACTGGACTGAATTTTGAAGGTTTCCTACAGGTCTCTCCAGGCATGTGCATCATGCTGTTACTGCACCGCTGGAAACACGCCACCAGTGCCGATCTGCCAACCCCATCCCTTTGGGACCTTCCCACCCCCCTTGTAATTTGCACTTGGCTTTAGAGGCGGCAGTGAGTTCACAAATTCGTCGTAGTGTGTGACCATATTCTTGACTACGTCTGCGTGGGTGTCGGCGACGTCTTGCTCTTCTTTCGGATCTTGCAAGAGGTCATAAAGCGTCCACTCGCCTTCTGCCTTGATCAGTCTCCACTGTTTCCAACGCACTGCATAGATATTACGGCGTGGCGCGTCCGTTGGATCAGCGTTATGCCAAAACAGGTAGTCATGAGCATCGCCTTTCGTAGCAGTCACAAAAAATGGAAGAAGATTTTTTCCATCACACTTCTTCGGCAAGGCGATCCCGGCAGCCGCGGCAGCGGTGGCGTAAAAATCGATGGTACCCATGAGGCCCGTATATACCTCTCCGGCGGAGACCTTTTGCGGCCACTGGATAACGGTGGGAGTATGAACCCAGCCTTCCTGTTGTGTGTGCTTTCCTTTTCCTCCTCGATACGGCTCTGACATCCCGCCCTCTTCGATATTGGCACCATTATCACCCGTCAGCATGATGAGCGTGTTGTTCTCAATGCCATGCTTTCGTAATGCCGTAAGCAGCTTGCCAACAGCATCATCAACTGCAACGACAGCACCTTCGTAGGCGGTACCTTGCCCGCCCGGAATACGATCTCTGTACGGCTGTGGTGTTTCCTTCACTTTCGAGTGAACGGCGAGCGGTGAAAAATACAAAAAGAATGGATGTCCTGCGTTGCGATCAACAAACTCAACCATCGAATCACCGTTGAGATCCGTCAGATAGGCTTTGCGTCCATCCTGTGTTTGGCGAATATATTGTGTTCCCGGTGGATCTTGAGCCACCTCCATGAAACCACGCTGATGTGGCCCCTGCCCTTCACTGCCAATATCCCACTTCCCAATCTGCCCGGTCACATATCCGGCATCTCTCATCAATTCCGCTAATGTTGGGTGATCTGTTGGTATCGGAAGCCCTCTGGCCATACCTGATTTCCCAAACCGCTGCGCATACATGCCAGTCATGAGGGCACACCGACTTGGTGAGCATGGCGGATTGGTGATGTATGACATGGTGCATCGAACACCGTGTAACGCAAGGCTATCGATATGAGGGGTCGGTATTCTTGTGTTTCCAAAACATGCGAGATCACCATACCCAAGATCATCAATAAACAGGATAACGACATTTGGCTTCCCTGGGGCTTCTTTGGCAAGCACGCCCTCCCACTGAAAAGCACTGCAGCACAGCATGAAACTCAAAATACAACATTGAACACGCATACTTCACTGTCCTTATATGAGTGAGGCAACTCATCCCCGATGGTAGCTCTGACCTGATGGTAACCCTAGAGTATTTTTCTCCTACGGTGTCGACTCTGACTAACGATGTTCAGAATCAATGTCCCTTACGCCGGCTCATTTCTGTGCCCCAGGATCACTACCAACCATGAACTCAAAATGTGTCTGTTTTTCAAAATGGTCAGACACTTCTCCGGCCATCACTGGTGCACCCTCAACAGGAAGCATCCGCATAGGCTGACCGACAGACAGATCAAGGTTCGACAGATCAACCCAGAAAACATTGGGGGTATCTGTAAGTTCAAAGTAGTACACGCCTCGCTTTTGATCAGCGACAATCCGCCATAGCGTTGCCGCCACGTTTGGCTGCCCGGCATGTTCTGCGCCAATCGGCACTGACACATTTCGAACAATCGAAAACACGGTGGCAATCTGCTTTCTCTCATCAGGCGTCTGTAAAGCTTCACCGAGGTAGTAACTCGCCCTTACAAAGCGATCAGCGGGCCGCTCTGTTCCCGGCAACATGATGTTCCCACCCACCTCCTGCCAATAGCCATTGAGTGCCAACTGCTGATCATACGGTGGATCATTGGTCATCACGCTGTACTGTTTTCCATGATGAACAACCAGTTTGCCATCAATGT
>CAJXFK010000117.1 GCA_913052575.1 uncultured Planctomycetaceae bacterium | reverse complement strand
TTCAAAAGTTCAGTCGATTTTAGCGTTATTTTCTCCAATGTCTCCTCCTACCTGTTGGTTTAGACACTCTTTGTAAAACGCGAAGAATAGGGGGGACATAGTCGTACCCCAATCCTCAATTCTAACGAAATGGGATTGAATTCAAACGGTATAGAAACCGATAAACCCCGAGATGGCAATGGTGCCTAACCTTCCCGCATGACACAGGCAATCCGTGAGTATTCATCCACTGGCACTAGTGAGTCCCGAATCTAAACTCGGAACCGGCGTTACGGTGGCTGCATTTGCAACCATTGAAGCTGGGGTCACGATTGGTGATTACTGCTCGGTTGGAAGTGGCAGTGTCATTAAAACCGGTGTTACGATTGGTGATCACAATGAAATTTGTGAACATGCTGTCATTGGAGGGCAACCACAACACACCGCACGCCCTGAAACCGTTGGTAAGATTGTTATCGGAAACCACAATGTTTTTCGGGAAGGTGTCTCAATTCATCGGGCTTTGAAACCTGACGGACAGACCGCTGTTGGTGACAACAACTATCTGATGGCAGGCGCTCACCTTGGGCACGATACTCACCTTGGTAATAAGTGTATTTTTGCGAACAACTCACTTGCTGGTGGCCACGTCATCATCGAAGACCATGCATTCGTCTCTGGTGCTGTTGCGATTCATCAGTTCTGCCGTGTTGGTCAATTTTCAATGATTGGTGGTCATGCCAGAGTAGTTCAAGACGTACCACCTTTCATGCTGATCGATGGGCAATCAGGAAGTATTGTTGGACTTAATACAATTGGACTGCGAAGAGCAGGCTATCCTGCAGATCAACTCACGGAACTCAAAGCAGCCTACCGTGCAATTTATCGCAGAGGTCTTCCGTGGACCGAAGTGCTAGAAACCCTCAAGACAGAATTCACGACCGGTCTTGCATCCCATCTCCATACATTTCTTGCCCAAGGACGACGGGGATTTGTTCAGGAGAGACGGTCGCCACCGTCCTCCGCAGCAACACTTCGGCTTCGGATTGCCGATGAGGAGAAACGCAGTATCAGAGCCAAAGCCGGCTGAAATAGGCTTTTTGTCGCACTTGTTGTTTGCGGCAACTGCTGCTTATCGAAGTGACTCCTGTTGCTGGTTCTAAAAACTCTTCGTCACCGCCATGCGGTGCGTTGTAGACTTCAGTGAGAACGCTCTGTGGTCTATTTCTTGATTTGTATCTCTGAGGAGTTTCTCGGCTTAGAAAGATGCTCCATGCAACTGCTCACCTTCACCCTAGGCCAACAGCAATACGGGATAGACACCCGAAGTATTGTTGAAGTACTGCCATTCATTTCTGCAAATCCCGTCCCACAACAAGGCGAGGAAATTCGTGGTCTTGTTCGCTACCGAGGAAACTTAGTGCCTGTAATCGATCTGTGTCAGCTCATCGCAGATCGTCCGTGCCAATTACGACTCGGTACTCGCACCGTGGTCGTCAGAACAGCCCCGATTGACTCAAATCGAGAGTCATCCCTGTTTGCGATTACTGCTGAAGATGTGGTCGGAATGTCTACCACAGTAGCTGATGTCGAAACTCCTGAGCATTCAGAGTCTTTTATCGGACCAATTGTTGACATTGAGAACACTACTAATGACAAGAAAGCCCTCCAGATCATTCTTGTTAATCAATTAGGCAACAACGAAAACTTACAAACGTTAATGAGCTACACGCGTCAAGAAACAGGGCAAGACAAAAAAGGTGAGCCCGACCATAAAAGGTGAGCCCATGACAACCAGCCATAACACTTCCCTCGCTCAAGACGCTTCGAAAAAACTTTCGGAGAATGACTCAAAAACAGTGAGTCTCTTTGCCAAAGCAATGAGCGATGCAATCGGTCTTGATCTCAACCGTGTTGGAGTAGATTCAGCAGTGCGAGCGGCTCACCAAGCATTGGATTCTTTTAAGGAACTAGCTTTTTTTAAAGAAGGTCCGAGTGAAGCACTCAAGGATCAAATGATGAATAACGACAAGTGCCGAAAACTGTTTATTGAGTCCATAGTCGTTTCAGAAAGCTGGTTGTTTCGTGAACCGAAAGTCTTTCAGCATATCAACTCGACGATTTGCCACCGGCTTAAAAAACAATCGAGAGTAAGCATCCTGTCGGCTCCGTGTGCTGCGGGCGAAGAAGCTTGTTCTATCGCTTTATCACTATTTGAATCAGGCCACTCTCAGACACAATTTCGGATTGTCGCCACAGACATCAGCCAACTCGCGATTCGCCAAGCGCGCAAAGGAATATTCACCGAAAAAGCTTTACGCACAGTCAACGAATCAAGACGCCAGCGATGGTTTGCCGCAACACCACAGGGATGGGAGGTCGCTGCCAAAGCTCAGAACACTATCAATTTTGTTGATCTGAATCTTCTCGCCACGGACAGCCCTCAGAAATTACTCCGCTTGGCAGGTGGGCAATTCGACCTGATCTGCTGCCGCAACTTATTAATCTATCTTACAAAGCCTGCCCGCAAGAAACTTATTCTCAAGTTAGAAAGTTTACTAAAGCCCGAAGGAGAACTCGTCGTTGGTGCAGTTGAACCTGCTATTCTTCCTGCCCGTGACTGGGAGCCGACTGGTCCACTTACATTCTGTCGCCACAAAAGACTGGATACGCCAACGGAAACATCGCTATTAAGAGACACCAAGCAAAGCATCTTATCTCATGCACAAAACAAAATGTGTGGTCTTGAAGATCCGGCACCGAAAGTTGCACCGCTCAAAGATATAGCTGTGCCAATTGTGCCGCGAGAAATCATTCAAGAAGTCGAAGCTTGCGCAAACGCTGGTGACATAGAGGCGGCAATTCAACTCTGCCAACGGTCTCTTCGAAACGATGGTGCACAGACTGATCTCCTGTACACCTTAGCGATACTTCACCAAACGATGGGTGATTTGATGATTTCGGAGAAATTGCTTGTAAAAGCGGTCTACTTGGAACCTCGTCATCAAGGGGCTCTTCTTTGCCTCGCGCTTATTGCCAAGCAGCGGGGTGACACTGCTGCCGAACGAAGGTATCGTCGAAGTGCTTCTTTAGCAGGTACGAAGTCATGAAAAAAACTAATGAACAAGGACATAGGACAGCGTTAACAATGCCTGAAGGTACACTCGCGGCTGAATCACAACCAGTTAATTGCTGGAGAGAGATCGGTGTCAGTGGAGATCGAAGCTGTCCAGAACTAGAAACATATATTCATTGCCGTAACTGTCCGGTGATGGCTAATGCTGCAGAGGTCTTTTTCAACCGTAAACCACCAGAGGGCTACCTCGAAGAGTGGCAACACGTCCTTGAAACGCCGCCAGAGGACACAGACTCCAGTGGTCTGAGTGTACTTATTTTTAGACTTGCCAACGAATGGTTTGCACTCGCTTCAGAATCACTGATTGAGGTTACTCCACTTCGTAAAGTTCATACCATTCCGCACCGAAGCAATTCTGTATTCACTGGCATGGTAAACGTACGTGGACAACTGCTTCTTTGCTGCTCTCTGCACGGATTGCTCGGGCTTAAGCACCTGGACTCACCGATCATGAGATCAACCAAAACCACTGATGTACACAAAGACAACAATCGAACCATTCACACTTCTGATGATGCCGCGATTCTTGCTCCTGAAAGGCTCCTCGTCACCTCACTTATAACCGGCCGAGTCACACGTAGATGGACCTTCCCTGTGAATGAAGTTGCTGGAGTACACAGGGTTGGGAAAGATGAAGTACGAGAAGTGCCATCGACACTCGGCAAACCTGGACAGCGTTTTTCAAGTGCATTATTTTCATGGAATTCTCGGACCGTAAGCCTTCTGAATACTGATCAGGTGTTCGGTGGAATCCACGAAAAAATCCCATCCTAAGTGAGTGAATTCCCAAGAGAGGGCGTTTCCGTGAACGATGACTTAAGTGGTTTTTCTATGCTTGAACTGTTTCGGCTTGAAGCTGAGAGCCAGGCAGAAATTCTATCCTCAGGAGTTTTAGCGATTGAGGAGCAACGTCAATCGGCTGAAATTATTGAATCACTGATGCGAGCAGCTCACTCCCTGAAAGGTGCTGCCCGTATCGTAGGCCTCGACGCAGCCGTGCAAGTCGCCCATGCTCTTGAAGATGTCTTTCTGGCAGCTGGTGATAATAAAATTACTGTCAAACCGACACACGCAGATATTCTTCTTGCAGGCATTGATTTCCTATCCGCAATAGCCGCTGCAGATGATTCCACGGATGCAGCATGGCAAGAAAAAGCGAAGCATTGTGTTCAAAATCTTCAAGATGTTGTTTCCAGCCCGGCTCCAGAAACCAGCCCGGATCCAGAAACCAGCCTGGCTCCAGAAACAAGTACACCAACACCGAATAGCACTCCACCACCATCTTTAGAAGTTACACATTCAGAACAGCTCATGATTCCTCCTGAGCCGACCGGTGAGGAACAAAAACATCTTGACCAGAAAATCTCTGACGAGGAAATAAAACAAAACAACTCTCCGGACGACACTTCGAAAACCGTAGCTGGACCAACCACTAAAATTAATCCAAAGGACACCAATCTCGACGTAGAGTTGTCTTCATCCGAAAATTCTACAGGCGACACTTCCGAGCGATCCAAAACAAACCCGGTTGACACATCGAAAGATGATGAGGAACGGGTCGTTCGAGTCTCTGCCGGAAGTTTGACAAGACTTGTGGGGCTCGCCGGAGAATCTCTTGTTGAGGCCCGACAACTAAGACCATTTGCTGACTCCCTGCTAGCACTTCGTGAATACCAAACCGACCTTTGCGATCAAATTACAGCTTACGAAGAAAAAATACGTGCCGTCGACCTGCCCGCCTCACAAATCACAATTATCGAAAGTTTGCGACAACATTCCGTACAAAGTCTCGACAAACTTACAAAAATCATAGAGGCGTTTGAGGGATTTGCGAGACGCAATGAAGACCTCTCAGAACGACTGCACCGAGAGGTGATCTTCAGTCGAATGAGGCCGCTCGCTGACGGCATTCATGGTTTCCCAAGACTTGTCAGAGATGTGTCTCGCCAACTTCACAAACAAGTTCGACTTGTTGTCCAAGGTGATCAAACAGGTGTCGACCGTGACATTCTTGATAAACTCGAGGCACCGCTTTCGCATCTTATTCGTAACGCCCTTGATCACGGCATGGAACTACCTGAGGAACGGCTTCAGACAAATAAATCAGCAAATGGAACAATTACAATCGATGCTGGACACCGAGCAGGCAGCCTTACCATCAGCATTATTGATGACGGTCGTGGTGTGAATCTTGAATCACTGAAACGTAAAATAATTGATCGTGAATTAGTCACACCGAGTGTTGCAGAACGCCTTTCAGAGCCAGAGCTTCTCGAGTTTCTCTTTTTACCAGGATTCTCAACTCGCAATAACGTTACCGAAATATCGGGAAGAGGCGTTGGCCTCGATGTTGTTCAGACCATGGTAAAAGCTGTCGGCGGAACCGTGCGAATTACCACGCAGCAGGGTAAACAGACATGCTTCACCCTGCAACTACCGATCACGATGTCTGTCATTCGTGCTCTACTCGTTGACATCGGCGGCGAACCTTATGCTTTTCCTCTTCCACGGATTGATCATATCCTCACATGCCGGAGATCAGAAATTGCGTCAGTAGAAGGTCGCAACTATATCGAACATGACGGCACTGCAATCGGTCTCGTTCACGCTTGCGACGTCTTTGGCATCGAGAAGTCGGGCCACGAAGAAGGTGATCTTTCTGTAGTCGTTGTAAGCGATCGGGGCCAGCAATTCGGATTGGTTGTGAATGCATTTTCAGGAGAACGTGACCTTGAGGTGAGGCCATTGGATTCGCGACTCGGAAAGGTACCGAATATCAGCAGCGCATCATTGCTTGAAAATGGTGACCCTGTTCTGATTGTCGACATCGAAGATCTTGTACGATCAATTGACAGTCTATTAACTGGTCGAGGGATTTCACCCATCGATGCCGCACGAGAGGAACTGGAAGCTGTTCAGGCGAAACGAATACTGGTTGTTGATGACTCGATTACAGTACGAGAACTGGAGCGACAATTGCTTCAGTCACGAGGTTATGAAGTAGATGTTGCAGTTGATGGAATGGATGGATGGAATGCGTTTCGGAGCACCCCCTACGATCTTGTAGTAAGTGATGTCGACATGCCTCGAATGGATGGGATTGGCTTAGTAACTCTTATTAAAACTGATGCTCAACGAAGCCATGTACCTGTCGTTATCGTGTCTTATAAAGATCGTGAAGAGGATCGCCTCAGAGGCCTAGATGCCGGTGCAAACCGCTATCTCACAAAAAGTAGTTTTCAAGATGACACGTTTCTGGAAACAGTCGTCGATCTTATTGGCGAGCCCACCGACTGAAATTCGACCTTGATTCGATTACCTCCATGATATCGAGCACCGTCTGCTCAGGTGGCTCTCCATTAAGGCCAATAACTTGGACACCTACTGGCAGTCCGGCGCTACCCACATCCGCCTTCATAGCAGTTCGCAGAACGCGATCAAAACTGAAATAACGGCACGCTTGCTCATCCTCAGTCACTCGAGTCACTGGCACAGCACCCGCTGCTAAGTCCACAAGATTTGCCAGCAGGCACGGTGACGCCGCTGCAATAAGGCGGGCTGCAGTTTCATGTGGAAGAGCGGGTAACGAAGAGACTGGACAAATAATAGCGTCAAATTTTCTTGCTGTGTTTTTCATGTGCGCTACAACCATTGCTCGTCGTGCAAGAAGTTCCTCAAATCCTCTACGACTGCGTTTTCCGGTTGCGGCCAAAGCTGCTGCATCGATCCGATTGCCCAAAAGCCTCATTAGAATTGCGAGGCTTGGCCGCATCCATCTTGGCAAACTCGCAATCCGTAAAAGCTTTGCGACGCCACGGAGAGGTTTTTCTGAGCCGAAAAGATGCCGTATATCGCGACCGCCATCCGCTGAAAGGAGCCCAAACATAATCCATGCAGCCTCTTCAGAAACGGTGTCGTGTATAAACTCCACGGAATGTCCGGCTTGCTGAACAGCCTGAGCAGCCTCACGAACAGCCCGCTTAATGGCAGGCGACGGCTCAATAATTCCCGCATGTTCCCAAACTGCAATCCTCCGGGCTGTGAATGGCTGTTCTTCTGGACTAATGCCAAAATCCAGCGATGACGCAACATGTTTTAGATCAGCGATGGTCGATGTTATGAGCCCAGTACGTGACGATACCACGCTGAAATTTGGCATCGTATTACAGGCACCACCATTCCCCAACATGCCTGACGTAGGCAAAAGAGCCGACACACCACAAGCATGGGCTGGCTGACGAACACTCCCGGCCAAATCATTGCCAACACCTAATGGAACAACGCCTGCGGCAACTAAAGCAGCATCACCGCCACTCGATCCTCCCGGCCCTCGCTCTTTATTTTCTGGATGATTTGTTCGACCCCAGACTGGATTGTTTGCCTCATGTAAATACATTGCTTGTGGAATATTTGATTTTCCTACAGGCACTACGCCACATGCTTTAAGCCGCTTCACAATCGGAGCATCTTGAGAATCTATCTGACCACATCGAGAGGAAATACCGAGCGTCGTCTGGAGCCCCTGAACTTCAAAACACTCTTTTATACTCGCCGGAACGCCTGCAAGTGGGCCCTGCGTGTCAACATTCAGACAGACCTCTTTTGCCTTCTCGTAGTATGGTTGTACGAGTGCGTTAAGCCCGTCGTGTGTCTCTGTGAAGCGATGATAGGACTCTAATAAAACCTGCTGTGGTTTTAGCGATCTACTTTGAACACTACGTGCAATCTCAACGAGGGAACGCTGTCGCATTCGTAATCCTCCACGAAAAAAACTGTCTAGAAATTCATAAAAGTTGTGGCGTATCTGGAGAAAGTCCGTGCAAAGGGCCGTAGCGCTGATAGAGGCTGTCTACTAAATATTGTTCTGATACAGGCTTCCCTGATGCTTTCTCTACCAAGGCTTCAGACGTATATATTCGGCCAAAAGCATGGACATTCTCACGAAGCCAATGAAGAAGTGGAGCAAACTCACCGTCACGTATTTGTTGAGGAGTTCCCACTCCCGACTGTTGAGCTGCAGCCATGATTTGTGCAGAGAAAATATTTCCTAATGTATACGTCGGAAAATATCCAATAAGCCCAGCTGGCCAATGAATATCTTGTAAAACGCCGTCCTCTATTCGCGAAGGACGCCTCCCAAAGTCGGCCTCAAAACGTTCATTCCACGCACTTGGGAGATCTGCAACTAAGAGATTTCCATGAATAATCTCTCTTTCAAGGTCAAATCTCATCATAACGTGCAAGTTATAAGTCACTTCATCCGCCTCAACACGAATAAAATTTGGATTCACACTGCGGACTGCTTTCGCCAAAGTGCTCGGAGAAACGTCATTGAATGACTCTGGAAAAGCGTTACGTGCAATTGGATGACACCATTCCCAAAATTCAGGCGATCGACCTACAAGATTTTCCCAAAGCCTTGATTGTGATTCATGAATACCAAGCGACGCTGCCTCCCCAGGTGGCAAGCCGAACCAGTCGACCGGCAAACCTTGCTCGTAAAGACCATGTCCTGCTTCGTGTAGAACGCTATAGAGAG
>CAJXFK010000116.1 GCA_913052575.1 uncultured Planctomycetaceae bacterium | reverse complement strand
GACGCTTCCATGCCATCGAAGACAAGAACCAACTTGTTGAGGGTCTCGACAGGTTTACCGAGCAGGCGCATAAAATCATTACCTCACCGAAGGCAAAAGAGGCTTTTGACACAAACCGTGAGAGTTCAAGCTTTGCAGCCCCCTTTGGCGAAACGAAATTTGGCCAGAGCTGTTTGCTTGCCACGCGGCTTGTAGAGCATGGCGTCCCGTTTGTGACTATCTCGTATGGTGGATGGGACACCCACCGTGACAACTGGAATGCTCTTAAAAACAAACAACTGCCACCACTCGATGAAGGCTTGTCGGCCTTGTTCACAGGGCTTGAGCAGAAGGGGCTTCTGGACTCAACGGCAGTGCTCGTTACTGGAGAATTTGGTCGAACACCAAAGATCAACACGACACGGACTGGACGCGATCATTACGCACGCGCCATGTTCATGCTGATGGCAGGTGGTGGAATCTCTGGTGGAAGGGTGCTCGGCGAGACTGACGACACCGCAAGTGGTCCTCGACACGATGGCCATTCACCCGATGATGTTGCGGCAACGTATTACAGTCTGCTGGGCATTGACCCAACGAAGGAATATCACACAAGCACGGGTCGACCTGTCATGATCGTGCGGGATGGAAGTGTGATTCCCGAATTGATGAGCTAGTTAGAAAGCAGATCAGCGGATGCGTAACCATAGACCCTCTGGCTCATTCTTTCGATGGGCTGTTGTCGCTCTGTATGCACTATGCGTCATGGCGTCCACAGAAACGTTCGCAGAATCGTGGGGACGATTTCGTGGCCCGAATGGTACTGGTGTTGCTGAGAACACAGGTAGCTTGCCAGTGACCTGGTCCAACGAGAAGAACCTTGTCTGGAAGACTTCTGCTGCTCGTGGCTCGAGTTGTCCCATTCTTGTGAAGGACTTGATTGTGTTCACAGGCTATAGTGGCTACGGAGAAAAACTCGACGACCCTGGAGAACGTGAACACCTGAAACTCCACGTCATTGCGATTTCTCGAAATGATGGCAGCCCACAGTGGACACTCACGCTTGACCCTTCCCCTGAAGAACAAGAAGCAACACCGCGTGTCGCTGATCACGGTTATGCGTCGCCGACTCCATGCTCCGATGGCGAACACATCTACGCAGCCTTTGGGCCTTCAGGTGTGGTCTGTTGCTCACTTACTGGCAAAGAAATCTGGCGGACAAGTATTGGCACCGGTGTTGCAGGCTTTGGTGCGGCGGCCTCCCCGATTGTCTATAAAGACCTGGTCTATATCAACGCGGCCATTGAATCGAATGCACTGATTGCCCTCGATAAGCACTCAGGAGAAATTGCCTGGAAGGTGGGGGATATCCAGAGAGCATGGACCACACCTACCATCGTTACACCCAACAACGGGACACCCGAACTGGTCATGCACCACAAGGAACTCATCAGAGGATATGACCCTATGACTGGTGATGTACTCTGGACCTGCCAAGGCATTCCAGACTATGTCGTCCCAGGCATCGTTGTTGTGGATGACACCCTCTACTGTTCAGGAGGCAGACAAAATCGTACGGTCGCCGTGAAGGCTGGTGGCCGCGGTGATGTCACAGAGACCCATAAACTCTGGGAAGTCACAGTGGGCGCGAACGTCACAACGCCCCTGTTTCACAATGGCTACTTGTTCTGGTCACACGACAAGGGAATGGCTCAGTGCCTAAACGCCGAGGACGGCAGCACACTCTTTCGAGAACGTTACGAATCACGCGACAGAGTATACGCATCACTTGTACTTGGAGACGGCCGGCTCTACGCACAACTCCGTGATGGCACATGTGTCGTTATGGCGGCCGAGCCAGAGCACACTATTCTTGCTGAAAACAAACTCGGCGACGGAGATGAGCAATTCAATGCGACACCGGCCTTCGATCAGGGCCGCATTATTTTTCGTTCAACGAAAGCCGTGTACTGTGTTGGTACGAAGTAGGTAAGGTTTCCTTGAAACATGTTGAACAACAAATCTTCATAAAACTAAAATCCCTGGCACGCCCCTTGCGCACACCACAACAAACGCATTGACTGAGGGAATAGAGACGGGTAAAAAATTCCGCCTTACATTCTGTCAGTTCTGCTGGGAGAACGATCTTCATGAAAATATGATGAGTCTCACAAAATCCTCTTTGTGCCTCGACCAAACAAGGATTTCTGTTACGAACCATGGATATCTTTCCGTAGGTCCTGCAGTAGCCAATGCTCCTTAGAAAAATCTTCTTCTTTCTCTCATTCGCTATGACCACGTCTCTGTGACTTCATGGTGCGTGTGAATCAGGCTCGGAGCAGGTGTTTTCGTAACTCTACACCGGAATAGGCACTGCCATTATCTCTCGGCAACTTTGCCGCTTGTACCAATACCTCGGCATGTGCATATAAAAAAGAAGAATGATCATATACTACAACACTCGAAATCTTATCCAAAACAGGTACATTGATTTCAAGTTGTGATTCGTTTTCAAGGAGGCTGATTCAGTGTTATTCCCCGCCGACGCACCAGCACATAAAAAAGTTGGATTTCATCCACGGATTCTTGGAACTCCGACACCCATGTTTCCGGGCTATGAAATTGACATTAGTGATCGAGTTGGCGATTCTGAAAAACCTGATGCTGTCTGGCACCGCGATCGTGCAAAACAGATGATTCGCAATCATCCAGAAATCAAAAGCCTTTTTGGAAATACACCAAGTACAGCATTCTGGTGTATCGCGTTTGCTTCGGCCCAGATTGCTTTGGCTGTTGGTTTCAGTAGCCAACCATGGTGGGCTGTTCTACTCGTTGCCTGGGCAATTGGCTCGTGGATTGATGTCAATCTGTTTCAACTCGCTCATGAATGCAATCACAACCTTGTCTTCAAGAAAACAACACCGAACCGGTGGCTTTTCACTTTTACAACACTCCCAATGTTTATGTCCGGGCATCATGCATGGTGGATTGAGCATCATGTGCACCATAATGACCTCGGTGCCAAAAAAGATTTCATCACACGTCGCCGAACTGCGTTTCTTCTTACACGCCAACATCGGTATCTTCTATTTTTCACCGAAGGACCGATCTACAGATTCTGCTGTGCCCTCTTTTCACCTGTTGGCATGCCGTATGCGCTTGTCATGCTTGTTCTGCAATTCTTCCGCTCAATACTCGGGCTCAGTGTCTACACATTTGAGTCTCTCCTCCGCGGCAAACTTGACCCAGGCCCCAAGGCACTTTCTATCCTTGCTGATGAACATCTTATTTCGGGATACGAAAACTATAAACTCAAGCGCTGGGCTGTTGTCTACCCGTCACTTTCGATCCTGATGACTGTGGGTCTTTTTACGGTAGGTGGCTGGAAGGCTGTTGTTTTTCTTTTAGCATCACAGCTTTTCGCAACCGGATTTCTGCACCCACATAACTTTGGAATTATCCTCAGCAACTCACATTTTCATGGAAGTAGCAGCTATCAGCCATCGTCATCACTTTATGGATGGTCCAACTGGCTGTACTTTAATTTCGGCCTGCACCTCGAACATCATGACCTGATGGGTATTCCCTGGAGTCGGCTTGGGCGCCTGCGAGAAATTGCCCCCGAGTTCTATGATGATCTGATTATCACGAAGTCATACCGTAGCCTTGCCATGAAGTTCGTTATGGGAAACCCACAATCGCTTGAAGCTCAATTCACTCGACAGGACGAGGTGAATAAAGAGCGGCTTCAATCAGCAGAGGTTGACGATGAAACTGACTCCGAGGCCAACAGTGAGCAGAAACCGGAACAGATTCCGGTCATGCAATAAACCTATCTCACTGCGGTTCTTGTAATATCACTTTAAACAGTTGTATTCGAGACAGTGATAGTGCCTCAGGCATCAGATGTCCTGCTACTTCGCTCTCCATATCTTCACATCGTCATACCGCACAACACCACCTCCACGTGTTGGAAGGTTGATCTGATCCTTTGTGATATCAAAGCGGACATTCTTTGCACGAAGAATGGGGCCACCCGATACCTGAGCCACCATTTCATCACCAACAATCTCGAGCATCATCCAGTACCAGGTGTTGGCCTTCACATTAAAACTGTCAGTAACCAGAGTCTCGTCTTCATCACCTTTAAGTGTGACGTTCCTGTCTTTGACTAATGCCTGCCCTTTCAGTGATGACACCGTAAAGCGACAGACATGGCCAGTTCCGGTTTTAAAAGAACCATCATTAAATCCAAAATGGACACCAGACAGACCATCAACAAGCTGAAAGCGAAACAGTAACACACAGTCATCCACCGGAACTAATAGCCGACTGCTTGGTGTTTTCCCACTGTGGCTGGTATTCCCTGCAGCAATCCGCTTTGCCTGAAATGCTTTTGTTGAAGGCCTTCCTTCGAGCGACCCCTCAACGACAGACCACTGCGTTCCATGTAGGGGAATCCACTGCTCTGGAACATTTCCATCAGAGAAATCTGCTTCGAAGAGCAGTTCTGCACACTCCGCCACCTGAGGAACCACATCTGGCACGGCTGCACCTGTTTTGTCCTCTCCAACGCCGACAGACCCACCGCCAACTGACAGAAGTAGAACCCCAGCCACAACAGAAGGCACAAACAGGACCCGCAGTCTTCTTTGTTTCATGAACATCTCCACACAACATGTTATTTGGCAGATAGCGGATGTACCACCATATTACGAACCTCAGTTCCCCAGTCCATTCGAACTGCGTCGCCAAGTGAACCATCTGGGTGAATTGGAAAGACTGCGAGTGTTTTATCGCGTGACTCACTGACAAGAAGATGTGAGTCACTGGGTGAAACACGTAAACACCAGGGAATATCCCCCACTCGCTTTCTTGATACAAGGCTCAGGCGGCCATCCTCAGCAACGCTAAACATAAAAACACTATCTTCGTCACCAACAAAGTCTCGCAATGCAAGAAACAGAAATTTCCCGTCTCCTGTCACAGCAATATCGGACGCATGCATGCCACGTACACCTGCCGTGTAGGGCGATCGACGGGGAATCGTTATGGCATGCTGGAGAGCCACAAGCTGACCGTTTGCTTCAACACGATACGCACTGACCCCAAGCTGCTGCTCATTACTGAAGTACACGAACGGCAAGTCAGGATGGTAGGCAATGTGCCGCGGGCCAGACATGTGGGGCGGCTTTGCATCAAACGGCTCAAGCGGCGAAACCTCACCCGTTTGTCCATCAAATGCGTACTGATAGATCGCATTGAATTCTTTAACACATGGCACGTACAGAAATCTGTTGTCAGGGGTTGTCAGTACACTGTGGGCATACTTCTCTGCCACTTTGTGATGACTTACCCGCTCACCAACCACACCGTCAGGCTTCACCTGATACACATCAAGATGCCCGTCGTGATACGACGACGTCAGAAAATACCCTCCAGTACGATCAAAACTTGTATAGCCTGTTGAGTCTTGTAGGTCTGACACCCCAACAATTGAAAGTTTGCCGTCATCGCCAAGTCCAAGAGTCACAGCACGAGGACTTTCTGCACCCTTCCCCACAAGTGTCACAATAAAAGACGACTGCGTAGGATGCCTGGCTATGCCGTGAGGCTTTCCCGGCATGGCTATAAGGCCCTCTTGCACAACCTCAACCCGATTGCCGTCTGGTCGCACCTTTATGTGGCGCAGTTGCTCACCCGCACCGTCGACTGCGTACACGTCAAACGGATCACTACCTTTATCAGCAGCGCTGCATAGTCCGGGCGACAGTGCAACGACACTCCACACTAAGAAAATCAACAAAATGGTACTCCGACGAAAGCGTATGCCATTACGATGTCGTTTCAGTTGCATACTTTCACTCAGCATTTTTTCCATATCTCAACCACCCCTCTTCATTGCTGCTGTTTTCGGCATGGTGTCAACAAATCCAGCGTGTGTTCGACGCAGCTCGATAATTGCTTTTTTGCGGAGTGAAAGAAGGAGTGATTGAAAATCAGCCTGTATCGCAAGGTTACTCAACTCCTCCGGATCAGCATCCAGATTATAGATTTCTTCAACTTCTCCTTCGACGAGATATCGCACGTACTTGTACTTACCATCACGCAACATGACATACCATGGAATATTTCCGACCTGATAGAGAGCCGCCTTGTCTGGCTGAGAATCAGTGTCGCTACCATAGCATCGCCCTGTGTGCGTCATAATCATCGGTTGGTCCCATTGGGCCGTCTCTGGATCTGCAAGCAATGGGCGAATATCTCGGCCATCCGTCCGCCATGGCACGTCAACACCAGCAGTGGTACAGAAAAACCTGACAATATCAGGCGCATTGACAGGCTGTGAACACACAGCGTCGACCGGTAGTGTCGCTGGATGGGAAACAATGAGCGGAGAAGCCATCGCAGCGTCATAGGGGGCAACTTTGTTATTCATGCCATGCTGGCCCAAGGCAAAACCTTGGTCGGCCGCGTACACGATGAGCGTATTTTCAAGCTGCCCAGTCTGACGGAGCGTCTCTATTAAACGACCGACTCCCTCATCAATCGCCATCACGCATTCGTTGTACTGCTCAACCCAGTCTTGATAACCCTGCCCTGCTGTGTTCGTATTGAAGTTACTTGCTTTCAACTTTTTCTTTTGACGGTATGGCTTTCCGTCAGGCCCTTGCTGCCAGGAACTAGTTTTTTCAAGATATTGTGGCTTGTCTGGCCAGGGTCCAAAGATGTCCACCGGGACATCGGCTTCTTTTCCCATCAACGCCCCCTCATGACGATCAGCCGGTGTGGTTGGACCATGAATTGCTCCGTAACAGAGCCATAGATACCACGGCTTTTCAGTGTCGCGCTGCTCGCCCTTGATGTAGTCAACAGCCCAGTCTGTATAGTTATCTGTCGAATAGCCCTCAACCCGACGATCATCTCCGTTGAACGTCACGATCTGGTCATAAAAGTAATGTCCCGCGTTCTCAGGATGAGCCGGCCGATTCCAGACAATCTGATGATCCCAGTCTCGTCCATTGCCTGTATCAACACCTGTGTGCCACTTCCCAATGTGTGCTGTGTGGTATCCACTGGCTCGAAAAACAGAAGGCCAGAACCGACACTGTGTTGGATCATACGTACTTCCAGGATATTTCCCTTCCATCCGCATTGATTGCACCCCGTGCTGCAGTCTTCCCGTCAGAAAGCTTGCACGTGACGGCATGCACCATGCGCCCAGATAGGTTCGTTCAAAGCGCACTCCCTGCTTCGCCAGTGCATCAATGTTGGGTGTCTGCACCCAGTCTGGTGACTCGGGATAACATGACAGCGTGTTGAAATTTTGGTCATCACTGAAAATGAAAAGAATATTTGGGCGTTCAGCTGCGTTGATATCATTGGCACTCACACAAGCCAATAAAAAAAACAGCACACAATACCAATTTGAATATGTCATTTTTGTTCCCCTGTCTTTTCAAGACCAGATACTTCCGGCCGTACTTCTCTCTCTAACTATTGTCTCACAATGTGGGCATTACGTCTTCACAAGAAAATAGTCAGATATTTCACTCGCCACCTTTTTACCTCGAAGCAGTTCAACTATTGCCAATGCATATTCAATAGCTGTTCCTGGCGTCTGTGATGTCACGATATTACTCTCTCGATCCACACAGACCCGGAGCTTCGAATCAAATACGTCGCCGAGCAACTTTGTAAAAGCATCGGCTGGCCACACCTGATCTGGGGTCTTGATTACCAGTGGATTTCCCGTCACCTTCTTGACGTGCTCAAGAACGCCAGCTGGCTTCAATACCAACGCAGGAGAAAGGCAGATTGCACCGACCAGACCTCCACCAGCATGATGTCGCTGAATGACCGCCTTCAGCAACTCTGATGCAGCCAGATTCATTGCACCAGGCACACCGCCTGCCATCACAATCGCGTCCCACGTCTCGTCAGAGACCTGCTCGAGGTTCGCATCTGGCACAATTCGGAGCCCTTTTTGCAACACCACTATGTCGAGCGATTCAACACTGACCACAGTGACATCAACATCTGCTCGACGCAGGACGTCGACTAGTGCACAGAATTCTATTTCTTCATTGCCAGTAGCAACGGGAAGCAGTGCTTTCATACAAACAGAGTCTATGTGATCACAATGCTACTGAGAAATCACTTTGATTGAGCCGAATCCTTCACTTCTTGGATAAGCCACTTTGTCAAACCAAGAATTGAATGCGGGTCGCTTTCTGGCCCCACTGGTCGACCACGTCCTGTATGGTTGGGAAACGTATTTAAATAGTAGTGCATCTTAGGATGCTGTTTTGGAAGCCCCCGCTGCCAATAGGTTTCAAGCCATTCTCGCTCAATAAACGGACGGTAGTGCTCCGACGGCTCCCAGATGACCGGACCATAATAAAGAATATATTCGAGCCCTTGCTCAAGAGTCCATTGCGCACCCTTCGCGACACGGTCAGGGTCTGACCAGCCCCCCTCGAGCGGCCAGTGCCGATTAAATTGATGGGCCTCATAGGCAACACCTTCGCACAAACGAATAACGTGTTGTGCATCTTTATTCGTTGCAAAGAATACTGGGTCTTCAACCAGCATGATCAAATTATAGTTTTCATGCCGAACGAACTTCTTACGATACGCATCTTGAAAGAGTTGACGAATATTTTTCACATCTACTGCTGATAGGATCCT
>CAJXFK010000115.1 GCA_913052575.1 uncultured Planctomycetaceae bacterium | reverse complement strand
CTGTGACCCCATTGGGCAGGCTTCCCTGCACCCGCACTTCTAATGCTTTTGGTTTCGATTGCCGGAGCGCCTGCGTTGCCAGTACATGCTCTACCTCACTCGTACCAATTCCAAAGGCAAGAGCCCCCAACGCACCATGAGTTGCAGTATGACTATCACCGCACACAATCGTCATTCCCGGCTGTGTAATACCCAACTCTGGCCCAATGACATGCACAATACCTTGGTCAGCGTCATCAAGGTCAAATAGTCGGATGTCAAATTCTTTACAGTTATTCCGTAATGTATCTATCTGCTGTTTTGAAATTGGATCAGCAATTGGCAATCGGCGATCAGTTGTTGGCACATTATGGTCCGGTGTTGCGAAAGTCGCTTCAGGCCTTCGAACACGGCGGCCTGCTAATCGAAGACCTTCAAATGCTTGTGCACTCGTTACTTCATGAACAAGGTGCCGATCTATATAAATCAACGGATTCTCACCTGCCGGGGAACAGATAAGGTGATTGTCCCAAATCTTATCAAGGAGTGTGCGAGGGCTTGACATACTTCATTATTATCTACGAGGAAAGCGAAACATGTAATGTAGCCGGGAGTGGCCAGAACCGCTACCAGGAAACGCCTAGCCAGCGTAGGACCGCAGCCAGGAGTCAACCCACTTTACGAAAGACCTGCCGGTTTGCTCGATCAGCAACGTTTTGATGCGAGACGTTTGCCCAGATGCCTTCAGAGGATTCCTCGAGAATAATCGTATGCGATTGAGTCAGACGCTGCAGAAAAAACCAACAACGGGATATTGTCACCTGATCGATTGCCGCAGAAACCAAAATAAGGTCAAACGATCCAAGGTGATTGCAGAGACGTGCTAATGTTGAATCCGGGTTACCAGGAACAAGCTGTATACGACCAAACTTTTGCAAGCAGCTGTGCGCTTCTTTAAGTGTTACGCCAGGAGGATCGCCAGGCATCCTCGCCTCGAAACGATCAAATCCCACATAATGAATTGGTACATCAGAAATGCGTGCCACCATAGACAGCATTTTTGGTGTGCGCTCTAACTCACCAATACCAAGCTCGAGGATTTTTCTTGGCTTGCTTTCCAGAATACTTCGAACAAGCGGACGCTCACCCACAGAACGAGCGTTTCGAAGAAACCATAATTTTCTGAAAATGCCAATCGAAGCCATGATTCCACCACTGGTGCCACCGGTTCAACATGGTGACGTGAGACTGCCTGATATTCCCGCTTTGAGGAATATCGACGGAAAGAGTCCCGTTCCTTGATGAACTGCCAACCAGGAGGGTTAAAACGATCAACAGGACGACGACAAAAAACTCAGGAATAGCTTTCGCTACTCTGCCCGGATTCTTCCAAGTGATTCCTTCGCCGCTTGCCGAATGGTACGAATAGGGTCATCTTCGCTGACCAACTCGATAGCAGGGACAGCATCTTGAGCGAGTGGACCCAGATCTCCAAGTGCAATCGTAGCTTCGAGACGCACGGTCTGATTGTCAGAATCTAGAGCACGCATCAATAATGGAATGGCTTTTAAGGCTTGCTCTTGATCATTTGGGGCGATCTGCAACACAGCCCATATCGCTACAGTTGCCTGCATGAGATCTGAAGAACCACTGAGTTCTTTAAGCCTTGGAAGCACACCTTGTCCAGCGAGAGAACCAATGCGTCCAAGGCAATATGTGGCAGCATAATGAAGACGAGCTTCTTCATCCTTACTAAGGACCGATTCATTGAGAATGGCAAGAATCTTTTCTGAAGCTACTGACGAGGGGGCACCTATCGCGGCAAGAGCAAAAATAGCCTCATGAACAAGTTCGTTATCTTCTGAATCAAGAAGTTCAATTATTGATGGAATGAGCTTGGCTGCAGGTTTGCCAATTGCCGACGTAATTCCGAGTGCATAAAATCTCATTTCTGGATTTTTGAGGCCCAGGGACACAGCAGGAACCCCGTCACCACCTAGCCGAACGATTGCTGCCGCCGCTGCTTCCTGAACCTGTTCTGAGTCATCTAGCAACATGCCCTGAAGATGAACTCCGAGGCTCTGCCGATCTTGTACTTCTAAAAAGATCGACAGATCCGACAAGGCTGACGCTGCTGCTGCTCGTTCAAAAACACTTTCACTCTGGCACTGAGCACGCATTCTTTCCACCGCATCGTCGACCAGTGAAGGAGTATCTGGTTTTATTTTTGCAAGAGCCCAAGCCGCTGTTGCCGATAGCGACGTCTCCTCGGAAACTGCTTGCATCAAAAGCGACTCAGCATCTCTAAACTTCAATCTTCCTAGTGCGTATAAAACTGGACCTCGTAACGAGGAATCACCGTCACTGTACAGCGTCACAAGGGCTTCCCCCGCACTCTGAGCACCCTCACCAATTGATGCCAAGGCGAAGATCTCATGTAACTGCTCATCTAAGGCACTCTCAGGCAATGCTTCAATAAGTGCCTGAGTAGCACCCGCAGCACTTGGACCAATCTCAGTAATAGCTACACTCGCCCAGAATCTTCCCTGCGGAAGCTTCAGTCGATCAATGAGAAACGGCACTGCGTCTCCACCCATGTCAGCAATACTCTCCATGACAGGCAGTATGGTTGCTGAATCTTGAGACGCGAAGACTGCGTCAACAACTGGCATAAGTTGTTCCGGCGATGGATTTAGACTCTGAAGTGATCGCAAGCAGGCACGTCGAACGCGGGCGTCATTATGCACAAGTGTACCCACAAGTTGGGTCACAGCATCGGCATACAATTCCTTCTCTTCCTCCGACAGACTTCTCTGTTCATCATCTTCTCGTATGCGACCAATTGCCGCTGCTGCTTGGGTTGCAACCACCGGATCGGCATCTTGAAGTAGTGACAGGAGGACGGGAATAGCTGAGACTGCATCTTCACCGACAAGACCAACTGAGCGAGCGGCATGCCACCGTACTCTCGGATCAGAGTCTGCTGTAAGTTTGATCAAATCAGGCAACGCTGCTCGACCTTGGCCTCGAAGCCTGCCAATTGCATCTGTAGCTTTCACAACGGCGTCTGGATTATCTGCCAGTGAAATTTTTTCTCGCAGTTCATCAATATTCAACGATGCAACATTTTTTTGTTTGAATGTTGCTGAATCATCAGGCTGATTACCGCTTACTTTTTCATTTGACGGAACGGCACTTGGTGTGCTCTGAACTGGCTCATCAGGAATTTCTGATAGCGTCTTTGTTGCCTGGGAGGCCACATCCTCCTCTTGTGGATTGACAACTTTTTTCTCGTCGTCTTGGTCAACCCGGACAACAGGAGAGTCCCCGGACCCCTGCTTGGAACGAGAACAACCAGCCAGAAGACTTAACATTGCCACAAGAATCGACACCGAACCAAGAATCCGAAAAGAATTCATAATATTTTTCCGATTTGCGTGGGTTTTTGTATTTTCCTAAGGCACTTCAGCAAGCCTTTAATCCGGCATCTAAAGTCATGGCCATGCGTTTTGCAGAAGGTTTACATCGCGACATTTCGCCTTTCGAAGTATACTACTTACAGTGGATTTTCGCTGAAACTATAAATCAGTAGTTTCAAAAATATTTGACTGTTTATTCGACGAGGCCCCTTTCATGAAGATTCGAACCTGGCCGCTGATGCTTTCACTTTTTAAGGAACATCGGTTTTTATGCGGAATCCTTTGCTGGAGCTTTTTGGCCCTACCACTCGCAGCACAGATGGGTGGCATGGGCATGGGAAGACGTGGCATGGGTGGGGGGAATTTCGCGTCGACTGCGCAGCAGGGAGCAAGTTACGGGATGGCATCCATGATGAGGTCTCAGGGATATCAGAATTTACAGAACTCAGAGGCCGCAAAAAACCTCCAAACCGCGCAATCCCAGCAGATTGATAACCGAAAAAAATGGACTGATACCTACTTTGACATGAGGAAGACAAACCGCAAAGCACGCGCTGATGAAGCGCCCTCTCGAATTTCGCATGAGGATGCTATTCGTCTTGCGAAATCGGTTGCCCCTCCTCGCCTTAGCTCCACACAATTAGATCCGACTACTGGTCACATCCAATACCCCCTCGTCCTCCAGGACAGCATCTTCACACCATATCGTTCTGAACTTGATTCTCTATTCGCTGGCCGTGCCTCGTCTGGAAGTGGTCTGCAAATTAGACAATTTCAAGCCATTCGCACAACGTTGACAAAATTCAAAGAGGTCCTCAAAGAACACGTGAAAGATTATCCGTCTAGTGAATATGGCAAGGCACGAGTGTTCTTAAACAGCCTTTCAAATGAAGCCAACTTTCCATCTGGCTAACTAATTTTCGGCCCAAACTGATTTGTCATTTTGAAGCAAGAGGTCGAAAGCCCTGCCTCATGCACTATCATTTGTGTAGATTATTGTGTTCTTATTAGAATCTTATTTTGGTAGATCACGCACTATTTCTCGATAGGTATTTTCATGAAAGCTCTTGTCACGGGCGGAACTGGGTTTGTTGGTCCACGTCTTCTTAGACTCCTTCATAAACCAACCGTGCTCACACGGAACCCAGAACGTGCTGCCGGAAAAATTGGGCATCTAGCAGGAGATATTATCGGCTGGGATCCGCTGGAAGGACCACCACCGCCTGAATCCCTCGAGGGCGTTGACCTTGTTTTTCACCTGGCAGGTGAATCTGTTGCGGAAGGTCGTTGGACAACAGCACAAAAAGCCAAAATACGTGACAGCCGAATATGTGGAACAAAAAATCTTGTTTCTGGCATTTTACAAAGCAAAGATGGTCCAAAGACACTGATTTCAAGTAGTGCTGTTGGCTACTACGGTGATCGAGGAGAAGAGGAGCTCACCGAGTCATCTTCACCAGGAACAGACTTCCTCGCTGATGTGTGTGTTGGCTGGGAGCGTGAGGCCGATGTCGCCCGCGAACAAGGTATTCGTGTTGCCACAATGCGTACAGGCATTGTTCTTGGGGCTGGAGGTGGTGCATTAGCAAAAATGCTGACTCCATTCCGACTTGGTGCTGGTGGCCCTCTTGGTAATGGACAACAGTGGATGCCTTGGGTGCATGTCGCTGACTTAGCGAGGCTTTATGTACACGCGGCTGAACAATCAACACTCAGTGGACCTGTGAATGCCGTTTCGCCAAATCCAGTACGAAATCGTGAATTTACCAAAGCACTTGCAACACAACTCAAACGCCCTGCTTTCATGCCAGCACCATACATCGGGCTAAGGCTTGCTTTTGGTGAATTTGCAAAAGTGCTTTTTGCGTCTCAAAAAGTTATTCCTCAGGTTGCACTCGATACAGGTTTTTCTTTCCAGTTCCCTTGTATCAAAGAAGCCTTAAAAGAAATCTTGTCGACTTAAAATAGATTGCAGGCACCAGGAAATAGTTCGCAAGCACCGGGCCGTCTACGCTCGCCTACTAACTAGTGGACTTTACGACTCGCCAAAGAACCTGCCCGCCAGCAGCTAAAACTGAACCCACAAGACCAATTAGAATTGAACCGAAAGTAGAGCCCTCCCACAATAAAGACCCTACAACAGCTGCCAGCACTCCAGCACTTAAGCCAACAACCAGTGACACCAGTACGAGTCGGCCAATCGCTACAGGTACAGCTGACTCGTGTATCTCAGAATCTCTCCCCGGCTGCTCCAAGATAGTATTGTTACTTCCCACCGAAAGAAGATCTTCTTCAGAAATTTTCCATTCGTCGTGAGAATTTGTCTCCGGTGAAAGGCTCACCCAGTTTGCAACTGTCTTCTGCGGATCCTGAGGCATCCAATTACCCAGAGCATCGATTACTTCCTCCATCGACTGGTATCTGTCAGATGGCTCTTTTAAAAGCATTCCATAAATCACATCACAAAAGCCCGTGCTACTGTGCTTTGAATTGTCTTGAATCTCTTGTTTTTTAATTGGATTAGGATCAAGGTGCCGCCGAGCTTTATCCGCACGATCTCCACCCGGATACGGCGGCTTTCCAGTCACGGCGTAGTAAAGAGTACATCCGAGGCTATACACATCAGCCAATGCATCGACGTTGCCTGCACTTTTTTTATCTAATTGCTCTGGGGCAATATAGTCGATTGTGCCCACAACCCCATTGAATGAAATAGCTTCGCCTTCAGCTTCAGACCGAGCAAGACCAAGATCAAGAAGTTTCACTGATCCGTTGAAACTTACGAAAATATTGCCTGGCTTAACGTCGCGATGCACAATCTTATTTTCGTGCGCGTACCCCAGTGCTTGCGCAGCCTGCGAGATAATAGCTGCAGCTACGTCATCAGTGAGTCGGCCATATTTCTTGACCAGTTGGTTCAAATCAAGGCCATCAATAAACTCTGTCACCATGTAGAACACGTTGCCATCGAAGCCCGCATCAATAGCTCGGACGAGATTCTCATGATCAAGACGGCCAAGCATACGAATCTCTCGCCGAAAAGCCTCTTCTGACTGCTCGGTCACCTTTTTCCGAGGCAGCACCTTGATCGCAACTTTTCGCCCCATGAGCTCATGCTCCGCGAGAAACACGAGCCCCATGCCTCCCTTCCCGATCTGTGAGAGTATTCGGTAATGCCCTAGCTGAAACTTCTTGCGCCCCATGAGAAGTTGAGATGACTGGAAAGGCGTCAGTAGCCCCTGATTGACAAGGAAGCCTGCTACCGCTTTTGCGATCGTAGCCTCATCAACTGGCTCACTTTCGTGTGAAGACCGAACATTACTCTCTGCCTCATCGAGTATTTTCGGTGTCAGACCAAGACCACTTGCCAACGACGTTTCACGAAATAAATCGAGCTCTGTAAACACCCGCTTCACAATGTCTTCAGATTCGGGCTCACTGAGATGCTGTTTTTTTACGAGTGCCTGTAACGTTGCACGAATAATTGCAACTTCATCGGCACTAGCTAACCCAGGAGACCCTCGGACTGACGACTCTGCAGCATTCAGCGTAGCTTTTTCGAGTGATCCTGAATCCAGTACCGCCTGACGAAATCGCTGAATCAGAGCAGGATTTTTGGGCATAATTGAAAAATGAATGACCGAACGGAAGGACTATCGTTAAATTTCTCGACTAACTCTATCAGATCGCTCCGTGACATTGAGGATTTTGTGCGTGAAAATAATCCACAGATCCCAAAACATGAAAACCTTACGAATTTCCGACAAGAGCGGACTCTGGTTATTCCTGCTGAAACCATTCATTGTGGAAAAAGAATGTTGTATTGCGCCTTCCAGAACCTCGGTATCTCTGCTTCAACTGTGGTACGCACACCCGTACTTGGATGGTCGAATGTGAGTTTCTGGGCGTGCAGTGCTATCGTCATAATGTCCTCAGACTTTAGTGGAAGCCGACTGCCGTACATGCGATCACCAACAATCGGGCATCCTCGTGAAGCGAGCTGGACACGCAACTGATGTCGCCGCCCTGTCCTCGGCTGAAGTTCGACAAGTGAAACTTCCCCTGCTCGTTTAATGACTCGTGCCACGGTTTCAGCAGACAGACCATCTACTTCTTCTAGTTTTTTCGGAGCATGTCCATGCTCTTCCTGGCGATCTACGACAGCACGACGAGAAGTATCGTTCCAGCGAACATGATCCCGCCATGTTACCCATGTACCAAGAGCCGATGGAAACCTCTTTTCAACGACTGCGACATATTCTTTCATGACCGTCCGGTCACGAAATTGCTTTGCTAAACAAGCAGCTGCAGGTTTATTCTTTCCAAAAATAACAACTCCAGATACTGGTTTATCTAATCTACTCACAACTCCAACAAAGCACCCATCGCCAAACTTGTTTATCAGTTCGACGTACAGACTATTGTCACCTCGTGGACTGTTCGCTGTCGCCAATCCGGCGGGCTTGTCAAGAATGATGATATCTGGATCATCAAAGAGAACTTTCATGAAATTTCTCTCACCTTACATTTCACATTTTACAATTTTCACATGCCGCTACCGTCACCACTGAAGTTGATACTAGCAAGCCAATCTCGCCGCCGCCGAGAGTTAGCCAGGTCGGCAGGCTGGAACGTTACCATTATTGCACCGCCTGAGCATGCCGAGGCGTCAGCACCGCCACTTCAGCCGAACGAAACCGTGCCAGACTTTGTAACTCGTTTAGCTCATGCAAAGGCTGCGGCCGTCGCAACGCAGCTTCCTTTTTCAGAAAACCGAACCATTCTTGCCTGCGATACGGTTGGTGAAATAGAAGGGGTAATATTTGGTAAACCCACGGATGCACCTGATGCTCGAAGAATGATCGAAGCTCTTGCAGGAAAAAAACATCAGGTTTTTACCGGGGTAAGTCTCTGGTTCCCAGAACCCACAGAAGGGATCAGGGCTGACACAAGAGTGCCTCAACATTCTGTGACAGAGGGGTGTGCAACGAGTGAGGTCTTCATGGAACCGCTCCAAGAAAAAGAAATCGACGATTACCTTGCAACAAACGAATGGCGTGGCAAGGCAGGTGCTTGCGGTTTTCAAGATGGCCTTTTGCCTCTTCGATTAATAACAGGCTCTGCCGATACTGTTGTAGGCCTACCTGTTGAATTCATTGAACAACTAGTCGACAAACATCTTGGATCGAATTAAAACAAAAACCCCTCGGAATCAAAAGAAACCGAGGGGTTCGTAAAAAAATTTCCGGCGATACCTACTCTCGCACTTTTGGCACTACCATCGGCTCTGAAAGCTTAACTACCGT
>CAJXFK010000114.1 GCA_913052575.1 uncultured Planctomycetaceae bacterium | reverse complement strand
CTTCCTTACCTATTTGACGGCACTACCATGACGAAATCTGATTTACACGCTACCCGTGACAACACTCGAACTGACACGGCGACTTTGAGTTCAAGGCTTTTTGGTTTTTTCAGCAATCGCTTACTCTGGTCACTCCTTGCAGTCTCTCTCGTACCATTAGCTTTCATGGGCTATGCAACATATTCCTCCGCAGCCAAAGCAATCCAGGACCAGTCGGAACGTAAACTTCAGACAGTGAATAAAATCACAGCAAAAGCCGTCACCAGCTATTTCTCTACAGTAGAGGAGCAGCTTAGGATCACGGCCGAGAACCGAATGACTCTCGAAGCACTCGAAGCGTTTACCAGTGGCTTCCAGCAACTCAAAAGCGATGACTCTCTAAATGAATCCTCGTTTCAAGACGCTCGAAAAAGTCTTGCTACCTATTACACTGGCGAATTCTCAAATGAATATCTCAACCAAACTGGAGTTCAACCGCCTACCACTGCATTCGTAGAAAACATGTCTGATGTATCAGCGTATCTGCAGTATCTTTACATCCGGAAAAATGAAAATCCGCTTGGCTCAAAAGAACTTTTAAACGCTGCTGATGACGGATCGTCTTATTCTGCAGCCCACGCGTTATATCACCCAATATTGCGAAATTATCTCAAGCGACTTGGTCTTTATGATTTCTTTCTGATTGATGCTGACTCTGGAGAAATTGTCTACTCTGTTTTCAAAGAGATCGACTTTGCAACCTCACTAAAATCTGGATCTTTCTCTGGTACGAATTTTGCAAGAGCTTTTCAGGAATCCATAACTGGCGGACTGCGCGACACCGTTTCTTTCTCTGATTTTGAGAATTACTTGCCTTCCTATCAGGCCCCTGCAAGCTTTATTTCTGCACCAATATTTGACGGCCGCAAACTAAAAGGTGTTGTTATCTTCCAACTCCCTATTGATCAAATTACATCAATAATCAGTGAGACCACAGGAATGGGAGAAACCGGTGAGACGTATGCTGTTGCCGCTGATGGACTTTTTAGAAGCCAATCTCGATTCCCAGAATCTCTTGGTGTTGAGTCAACGATAATCAATCCAAAAATTAGGGTAGACACCCGTGCTGTTGAATCTGCTTTGGTAGAGGGTGAGTCTGGGACAGAACTGATTAAGGATTATCGTGGTGCTGACGTCCTCTCCTCTTGGCAACCCGTAACTATCCACCGTGACTCCCGCGGAGGTGATAAAAATGTGACATGGGCCATCATTTCAGAAATTGATAACGCTGAGATTCTTCAACCAATCAAAAACTTGTTTAGGTTCTCTATAACAATATTTATTCTAAGCACCATTGGTGTTCTCCTTGTGTCTGTAAGTATTTCACGCCGCTTCTCACAGGAGGCTCGTCGTCAATCCTTATTAATCAGTGGCATCATGGATAACACGCATGCGTTGGCTGGATCTTCTGAAGAGCTAACAACGGTAAGCCAGCAAATGAGTGCAACCGCAGAAGAAACAACTGCTCAAGCAAATCTTGTTTCGGCCGCAGCTGAGCAAGTCAGCGGTAATACCAAACTTGTCTCATCATCTGTTGAGAATTTAGTTTCCAGCATTGATGAGATAGCTCATAGTGCACAGGACGCTGCTGCTGTAGCCCGCCAGTCCGTTGACATGGCAGAAAAAACATCGGATACCATGGACGAGTTAGGACGGTCGAGTAGCCAGATTGTTCAAGTCATAAAAGTGATTACCACCATTGCCGAACAGACTAACTTACTGGCGCTTAATGCAACGATTGAAGCTGCACGAGCAGGAGATATGGGTAAAGGTTTTGCTGTTGTTGCAAATGAAGTCAAAGAACTTGCTCGAGAAACGGCTAAGGCTACAGAAGACATTGGAACAAAAATTGAGGCTATGCAGACAGATACTGAGCGGGCCGTAATAGCGATTGGTGAGATTGCATCCGTGATTGAAAAGATTGATCTTTTACAGACAAAAATAGCAACTGCGGTTGAAGAACAATCGGTAACAACAAGTGAAATTAGTAGAAACATTGGAGAGGCTACAATTGGATCTACTGAGATTGCACAAAATATCGTGCAGGTTGCTCGCGCTGCACAGAATACGGCTGAGGGTGCAAACAACACACAACTATCTGCCCAAGAACTTTCCCGAATGGCACAAGGCCTTCAACGATTAGTCGATGAATACCGGCTCTAGAATCAATACTGCTAAAGTGTAGTTGGCTGCATCAAATCTAATCACTGAATACAGATGCACATTCCACATCAAACAGATACATTAAGATGGAGAGCTTTTGGTAACAACCTCAAGCATGAAATGGTTTAGACACCATGGAAAATAATGTGCATGCACTTATAGTCGATGACTCAAAACCTGTACGTAGCATTCTTACGAAAGTACTGAGTGGCCTACAGTTTCAGTGCATAGAGGCATCGAACGGAATCGAGGCACTCGACAGGCTTTCTCATATGCCGCGTCCTGCACTCATCACACTCAACCGTCATATGCCAGAAATGGATGGCTTTGAATTGCTTGGCCGAATTCGTCGTAGCCAGCAATTCCAAAAACTTCCTGTTGTCATGATTTCAACTGACTCAAGTGAAGCAAGTGTACGAGCAGCAATGAACCTTGGTGCGAACGATTTTATTGCGAAGCCGTTTACACCAACTGAACTAACAAAGCATCTCAAGAAACTTGGGCTCCTTAGGAAAACGGATACAACGACCAGGAAAACATCTGTAACGACTCTCTCTTCTCCTCCTGACTTACTTAAAAATGACCACACTCGGAATGATTTCACTCAAGCTCCTATTCGGCTCCTACTCGTCGATGACTCAGCAGCAATTCGTGGAATACTCTCCAAGACATTTCGCGACATTCCTGGTATCGAGGTTATTGGAACAGCTGCCAATGGTGAAAAGGCACTGATTTTTTTGGAAAAAGAGCATGTCGACATCGTTCTCCTTGACATCGAAATGCCCGTAATGGATGGGCTTGAGACCCTGCGTCATCTACGAAAAAGATATGCAAAACTACCTGTTGTCATGTTTTCGAGCCTGACAGAAAGAGGAGCAAAAGCAACTCTAGAGGCATTGGTTGCTGGTGCAAATGATTACGTTGCAAAGCCTACTGGAACAGATAGCAAAAGTATTGTGGACACAATTGAATCTGATTTAGTTCCAAAAATTAAGGCTGTCTATCGGCCGCAACGGTTTATGCAAAATTCAGTAAGAAAAACAGTTGCTCCTCCGTCGCGATCTGATCTGCCTTTAGTAAAAAAGTCAAAAAAGATATCCGTTATTGTAATTGCCGTATCTACGGGAGGCCCGAATGCTCTTGCAGAGATTCTACCCCACATCGTAGTCGCACATGCCCCGCCGGTAGTGATCGTACAACACATGCCAAAGGAATTCACGGGACATCTAGCCAACAGGCTCTCGAAAATGTGCGACCAAAGAGTGAGTGAAGCCACGGATGGTGAAGCCTTACTTCCTCAACACATCTATTTGGCTCCCGGTGGAATTCACCTTGAGCTTCAGAAACACGGAAAGGACATCTGCCTGGCACTCAATGACGGTCCGCCTGAGAATTCCTGCCGCCCCTCGGCTGACGTGCTTTTTCGTTCTGCAGCAAAATTATTTACAACAGATGTTGTAGCACTTGTCCTCACCGGCATGGGGAGTGATGGACTACAAGGAAGTAAATTAATTGCCGATGCAGGTGGCACTATTATCGCACAGGATGAATCAAGTAGCGTCGTATGGGGTATGCCCGGTCAAATTGTTCGAGCAGGACTTGCAGATGCGATAACTCCTCTCGACGCCATTGGTCCAGATCTTGCGATGCGAATTTTACGACAGCAAAAATAAGCTGTTTTATTTCCTCCTACTTTTAATGACGAGATGAGCAGTTAAGCATGCAGGCAAGTCCTCCTCAGTTCTCTTACCTCCGCAGTCTGCTAAAGAAAAAAACTGGCGTCGTTATTGACGAAAGTAAGCAATACCTTGTGGTCGCAAGGCTCTTACCTATTGTTCGACAAAGAAAACTTCCAAGCCTGGACACATTGATTGACCGCATCCAGACCACGAGTGGTAGCCCACTTGAGAATGATGTCTTGAACGCCATGATGACTCACGAAACAAGTTTCTTCAGGGACAAATCGCCTTTTGAGACATTAAAAAGTATTATCCCGGAGTTTGCCAAGAAGCGAGCTGCGACAAAACAACTCACGATCTGGTCTGCCGCGTGCTCAACGGGACAAGAGCCGTATAGCATCGCACTATTATTAAACGAGCACTTTGGGAATCTCCTCGCATCATGGAAGATTCGGATAGTTGCAACTGACATCTCAGATATTGTGTTGAACCGTGGCCGTGAGGGGGTGTATAGCGAACTCGAGATTGTCCGGGGTCTTCCCCAACAACTTTTAAAGAAATATTTTCAGCCGTTTCAAAGGAATTGGAGCATAACTCAGTCGTGCCGCCAATTCATTGAGTTCCGGCAACTCAATCTGACTCATGATTGGCCAATCATGACACCTTACGATATTGTTTTCCTACGCAATGTTCTTTTGTATTTTGACACCAAAACCCGTGGCGAAGTCCTTGAAAAAATGTCCCGCGCAATACGGCCCGATGGTGCTCTCTTTCTTGGTGGAGCAGAGACCATGCTTGGAATGAACGCTGGTTATGAACGACTGACAGGAAATGGATGCAGCTACTACCGACCCAAGCAATCATGAAGAAGGCCCTTGCCACTCAAAACCTAGAATTGACACATCGTCTAATGGACCGTTTGGCTCACACCAGGCTTGAATACTCTCAAGTAGTTCACCCACGCCTGCATTCAGATCACGAGAGCGATTCAGGCTAATAACTTCCTTTAATGACTCATCTCCAAACTGCTCAAGGTCTTTGTCCATTGCCTCGGTAACTCCGTCAGAGTAAAGATAAACCCGATCTCCTTTTTGCAGCTGGATTGTCTTTTCTTCATATTCTGCCTCAGGAAAAAAACCAACTGGAAGACTGTGCAGTGATTCAAAGGTAGCCTCACCTGTAGCCAATAGGCGAAGCAACGGTGGATGGCCACTCGCGGTATACCGCATCTCTCCTGTTTTTGAATTTACGACACAGTAGATAAAGGTAAAATAGAGTTCGGAAAAGTCCTGTGATTGAAATTGCTGATTTAATTCAGTTGCAACTTCAACTGGAGAAACAATTTCAGTTGCACCATCATTACCAATTCGTACCAACACAGAACTGTCTGATGCTTTTGGTGTCAAAAACCTACCCACAGTTACCGAGAGTAGAGATGATGGCACCCCATGGCCACTGACATCGACCACAAAAAGACCAACGTGATCATCATCGAGTTGAAAAACATTGAGAAAGTCACCGGCTAATCCATGACAAGGAACGTATCGCCAAGCCACCTCACCACAATTAAAGTGAAGTGTTTCTTCTGCGGGTAAGAGTGCTCTTTGCACACGTGCAGCTGCTTCGAGGTCTCTCGTCATCTGATCATTCGCACTTGCAATTTTTTGATTGAGGCCTCTGAGCTCTTGATTGTTTTGTTCGAGCTGATCTTTTGCTAACGCGAGATCTTGATTGGCCTGTATTAATTCTCGATTTTTGGCAACTGCGTTTTCAAAAGTTGAAACAAGCAAATTCAGAACCTGTTGACGGCCTGCATTTACTTTGAATGTTTGTCCAGCAATGGCAACATCTATTGTCTGATCTACACCTTCATCAACCGCGAGTGGTGTTTCAAGTAATGAATGAATACGACCAATCAGATACTCTGATTCATAGGGTTTCGTGACATAATTGTCAGCACCCGCGTCCAGGCCCTTAATGATGTCAAGTGGGTCTGAGAGTGTTGAAAGCAACACAAACGGAATTTTCTTTAAGTCGTGATCTTGCTTCACCGCTTTGCAAAATTCGTACCCTGTCATGTTCGGCATTTCAATATCTGAAACAATAATTGCCGGGGGTTGCTCACGAACAAGATCCAGTGCGGCCTGACCGTCTTCACCCCATCGGACACGATGACCTGCCTCAGTAAGCCGCCTCTCAAGAATTTTTGCTTGAATACGACTATCCTCTGCAATCACAATATCAACACTTGACGTTGATGTCATAGTCATCTTTCTTTCTTGTCATTCCGTAGCATAAGAAATCAGGTCGTTCAATTTAAGAAATCGTACATATGTCATCTCATCGAAACCCGCGCAGTTCAATCACCTTAAAATTTACACTATAAACCGATTCCTATTTAACAATATGAGAAACTCCAAGAGCAGAATCTGCAGGCTCAATTTAAACTCCCTGATCTTATTCTCATTGTCTCAAATGCATTCTCAATGAGATGCACAGTACAGAAGGAATCTTATCTGTAACATTTTCAACGCTTATATTTTATGAATCTGACAAGAACAGAAATCCTGTTGCCTACGATAATTCCACATGTTATTCCCGGATAGCCGTTTCTAACACTGACTATCGTAGTTCGGTGATTTTTGACTCCTGAGACTCGAGAATAAGGCGTCCCCCTTTCACATCGTCTCAGATAATTTGATTATCAAAACAGACTTTGTTGAGATGAGAATAGTACCTTCGTTCTAAGCAGATGGATTGCTGGCCTGGCAGCATCGGAGCACACAATTCATTTCATAGCCAATACGCACTTGTAAGACCGCTATCACTTCATCCATAGATTGTACGGATTTTACGGAAAAAACCGATTTTGCCGAAGATATCGATTCATTTAGCCGATAGATACAAAAATGCGTTTCTATAGGGGGAATTTGATAGTGGGCACACCATGGCAGAAAATGCTCTGTATCAGTCTATGTCTGGTGGCTTTTAGTCCTCCAGCATTTTCAGCTCCAACTACCCCTCCGGATGAGCCGACACCGGCTAAAAAGCAAGCAGCGGATAAAACTTCACCTGCCGTTGAAAGCGAAGCAGGACCGACTTTTCCAAATCCTGTGGCGTCAGATGGTTCCAAGAGCAAGGTGCTACCAAAAGCTCAACCACTCGAGAGCGACGAGTCAAAAGGACCATCAGCTCAGGATGAATCAGCTCAGGATGAATCAGCTCAGGATGAATCTAAACCAACTGACCAGCCAGTCATCGAACCAGTCACCGAACTCCAAACACCGAATTTTGATGAACATGTTCCTCTGATTAATGACGACATCTTGCTTGCGCCAGACCCGTACTTGCCAACATGTAAAAGTGGGGGCCGATGCAAAAAGCAATGCAAACAATGCCGTCAATGTACATGTTCTCGCTGCAGCTGTGATCATGACACCTACCTACTTGTCGATTTTCTCTTTTTTAAACGGAACAATGCAACCAATGGAGCTGTAGTTGCGGAGACAACTAGCGTAAATCCTGTTCCAAAACTCACGACGCGTTCCACAAACCCTGGAACAGCACCAGGCATTCGTCTTTTTGGTGGCCGACTTCGGAAAAATGGTGTCGGATGGGAGTTTGGCTACACCGGTGTTTTTGGAATGTTTGGTGAACGTACGGCTCGTGGTTCCGGCGACCTTCGAGTGCCAGGTGCTCTTGGCCCTGCTGTTAGTTGGACGAATTTAGATTCCGTCCGATCAACCTACACATCAAGCTTAAATATGTGTGAGGTCAATATCTTTACGTCTCGGGCCACAATAAAAAGCGACCCTGACTCACGTTTCCCTTGGCGTCGTATACACGATCCATTGGGCGCTAATGTAACAAGTGAATATGAATTTCAATGTCTTGGTGGCTTCCGATGGGCTGGTTTCAATGATGTTGCGAATCTGCATGTCGATGCCAGTCAACCCACCAACAATGATGGAACGTACTCAATTACAACAAATTCTCAAATGCTCGGGCCTCAGATTGGATTTAAAACAAAACGTCGATGGAGCAATTGGTCTATTCAAGGGTGGACAAAAGCAACTCTGGCAGGAACCTTCCTAAACGCCGATAGTGCCCCTATCGAAACATTAGCGGGTGGAATTCCTTACCGCTCCCAAATCAGTGCTCGAGATGTTGGTGTCGGATTTATTGGAGATATGAATTACTCACTTGTACGACGACTCAACGATAATTGGTCACTTCGCGCTGGCTACAATCTGATTTGGATTTCTGGAGTTGCTTTAGCGCCAAATCAATTTGATTTCACTAATACCACAACCAGTGGAACGACACTCGCGAATACTGGTAATGTCTTCCTGCATGGTGCTAATCTTGGGTTCGAGGCTCAGTGGTAGTTTAAAAACAAGATCTCACACAAAGAGAATCATGCTACTACGAATGAACGCGTTGAGCCGCTAAATTCTAATTCTGTCCTAATGGTGGTCGTGATATTGGCGGACGCTCAAGAGCAGGATTTGATGCACTCAACATTTGCACATCAAACACCAACGTTCCACCTGGTCGCCCTCCACTCGGATTGTCCCCATAGGCCATATCAGCAGGGATGATCAGCCTCCGTCGGCCACCTTCCCGCATGCCGGCTACTCCCTCGTCCCAGCCTTGAATAACCTGCCCTTGGCCGAGAGTAAACTCAAATGGAGTTCCACTTGTTAAAGAAGTATCAAACACGTCACCATTTTGACGGCTACCCACATAATGAACGGAGACTGTTTGACCGGCTGTCACCGGCACCCCGAGGCCTACAACGAGATCAACATATTGCAGTCCACTTGATGTAGTGATCACAGCTGGATCAATCGACGCTGAAGAGGCTGAGGCTGCTGTCAGTGGGCCGCGTACAACTGAAACGGTGTTTGTGACATTGCCGTCAGCATCCAGTACTTGGGCACCACCAGCTCCAACAG
>CAJXFK010000113.1 GCA_913052575.1 uncultured Planctomycetaceae bacterium | reverse complement strand
GGCCGGGGGAACACCCCGACCTGCTGCCTGTCCGCTTTACGTAAGAGACCACGCGAAACCTTACTGCTCGGACTCGGGCAGGCACGCGCCGCCGACGCAGCGGAAGATCCGGCGCGGTCTTCCGCTGCGTCGTTTTTTTCTTGGCCGCAGGCTTCGCGTCGGACGACGCCCTAGGGCGCGCACCGCGCGCCCACCGCCGCAATGCCCCGCTCCGCCGCCTCGCCGGCTGAAGGCGCACGCTCATTCGGCCTCCTCGGCCTCCTCTCCTCTACATCCACTGGCTCCTCGCCTCGCCGGCCTCCTCTCGCCTCGGCAAGCCCTTGCTTCTGTTTTTGTGCAACTTCAGGGTCTTTCCATTCTGGTAGAGCTTCAAGGAGTTTTTCCTGTTGCTCTGCTAGAAGACTCTGGCGTTGCTGCATTGCTTCATTTTGCTGCTCTTCTTGTATGCGTGTCTGTTCAGCTTTTACTTTTTCCATCGCTTCCTTACGGTCACGTTGGGCCTCACGTTGACGCATATACTCCATTGGGTCTTCACTGTAGAGAGTATCCCAATACTCTTGGGGCTGCTCACCAGCAGTATCCAACTGTGCTTGCAACGATTGCAATGCCTGAGCGTATTGCTCACGCTGCTGCGATAAAGCCTGTGCTTCTGCTTCTGAGGTTTTGCGAACCTCTGCGGCTTCTTGCATACGCTTTTGTGCAGCCTGCTCCAACTGATAAGATTTGACAAGTTCGTCTGCGCTGACGCTCTTCTCTTCACCATCAACCTTCACAGTGTAGTATGACTCCTCGTCTAAGACCTCTTCGACCTCTGACTCATCAACATCATACTCTTCGTCATCATCCCAGTCTTCATCTTCATCTTCATCTTCAGAGATGATAGCTGGTAAAGAATGTGCGCGATTCTTTATTGGATTGAATAAATTATCTGTGTGCAGCAGTTCTGGAAGTTTGGTCCAACAGAACGTTTCCACAACAGATTCATTTTGTTGTTTATTGGGATTCAGAACTATTGCCACAGTAACGTCTCCTAGAGTCGATTCAAGATGTCAGTTGAGGAAGATTACACCACACTAAATTTTGTACGATATTCGACTTTCTCAGCCAAGAACCTTTTTGAGAATATAAACTAAAATCACTTTAGCTAGACTACTCCCCGCAAATTTTACCCCGACAATTCGTTTTCGGCTTTTTTAAAATGTAACTTGCGTACATCTTCCATATACAAGCATTATCTAAAAAGCTATCCGTTGGCTCGTATAACGGCTTTTTTAGAATAGCGAACTATGACTCAGTGGCTCGGCAATATGCCAACCGATGCCTTACGGTGCAAGGACTGGTCGAGTTTCAGGGTAAGCATCGGTCAATTTTCGGATGGTTGGCTCATATCCGCTGAAAATTCTAGTCCAATTGTTGGCAATTCTTCAATTCGTCCAAGACCGAAAACACGTAAAAAATAACGGCTCGTAATATAGAAATTTGGCCTTCCTAGATCGTCACTTCGACCACCAACAGCTATGAGATCTCGCTCAAGGAGTTGTCGAAGCATTTCCTCTGCACCAACACCACGAATTCCCTCTACCTCTGCACGTGTTACAGGCTGTCTATATGCAATTATTGAAAGAGTCTCCATGGCAGCATTTGAAAGTCTGTTTTCTGTAGGGTAGTCAAGAGTTCGCCGTACCCAAGGTCCAAATTGAGGGCGCGTGATGAGTTGAAAACCCCCAGCGAGATGTTCAATACGAAAAGCACTACCAGAATCATCAAGGTAGGTGTTGAGTTCTCTTAAGAGTGAGCGAGCACGGGTGCCATCCGAAATCCGAGCTAGCTTAGCAAGGCGTCTTATTGGTAATGGTTCGCGGGCAACAAACAGAGCTGCCTCAAGCTGTGCAAGTTCAGGACTTCGAGGATATGATGGGGTGATAAAAACTTTTGCAGCTGAGGGCTGTTTTTGGATAAAAGTAATCCTGGATCGCTGGGGCTTTGTGCAGAGTGCAGTCAAAGAGGTTTGATTATTTTGTCGGATGAAAGAAGACCGTTTTACCCATGAAAATCCTTGCTTTCTTTTTTTACGTATGAGAGTAGAAACGAATCGTGTCATTAAAATCTACTACTTAAAATCATTGAAGTGGCGATATTCTTTAATTTACAAAACCTAGCAGTTTCAGTATTTGAAATCAGTTGCGCAACAAATTTTCTGAAGGCCTTGTTGCAACATCAATAGGACGTTTTTCTTGCCAGCGACATGCTTGTTTTAATAAACTTTCAAGAACAGCGGATTCACTTGAAGCATGTGCATGGAAAAGACGTTGTAGTTCACCTTCAGCGTCGACGGAAAGTCGACAACTTCCGTGATACCAATTATTGCGATCAGTTGCTGGCTTGATAATGAGTCGGCGTACTCCAGAAGCAATCAATTGCTCTCTTAAGGCCGTGGTAGAAGCCTGCGTATGCAGTTGGTTTTGCGAGGAATGTGAGATAGAAGAATTATCGGTCTCAACTGATTTTTCTATGGGCAAATTCTGTATGCCTAGGAGTGGTGTATTTGGTGCTGCATTAAAATCAGTGAGTTCTAAAGTCGTTGCTGAACCCGCTGATCGGTGAAGAATGACATCTGAGAAATAGTAGATCGGTGTGAGAAGGATATTCTTGCAGACCGTTCGCATATCACTCGGTACTTTATGAGAGAACATGGCAATCATCGGGACAATAGTCATGCAAGCAAACATTAAAAATGTACGAAACTTCATTGTGTTGTTCTTTGGAAAGATATCCAATGACTTGTCAGGATAGCGGCAGGACCGTTTAAATCGGACGATACCTATAGGCACAAAGAAGAACAACGGGAAACTGGAGAGACAAAGAAGGCTAGAGGGTTTTCTGTAAAGGGTTATGATCATTATTTCTCATGAAATCACATATCTGCAGGCTATTTTTTCTGGAGCCAGAATGAAATTGAATGTTGAGCGATACCCACGGGAAGTTTCCAGTTTATCTGAGAGTTCTCAGGAGTGAACGACTTAGGCACTCTAAAAGATGTCCTAAAAGAAACGCTTCGATCCGTTCGGCTGATAACGTGATGATCTGTCGGCGTTAGGCAAACATCATCAGGGAGTAATAATATTGGTGTATTTTGTCGTAGCCAATTTCGGTGGGATTCAAATGCGACTGAAGGCGTTTCAAAGTGAGCAGACATATACGCAGTAAACGTGGAAAACAGGTCATCCCTTAGATCTGTCTTTTCCCAACGATCTAAGCTTCCGGTCATGTCAGCTAATGTTACTTTGCTTAGCTCTGAAGTCTGACTCAGTCGGAGTCCTTTTTTCCGGAAGCTAGGCTTCATAGCAAAAACAAAATTATGCTCAAAATTGGGTATCCATAAGTTGATAGTGCCTCGCAGTGAGTCAATATCATTCAAGGATGTATAGGGATGCTCTAGCTGAATAGGTAAGTCGACCCAACAACGGCCCGTAACAGGCGTTGGCTCAATAAGGCCGCGTCTGTTTATAAGAGGGATGTTTTGTCCATCAAGTCCTTCGGATAGAACCGATGATAGGGGCATATCAATAGCAATGGGACGGAGACGTGGTTCCCAAGCAAGATTTAGAATGACGCGGGTACTTTTTGCGCCATTCGAGCCGATAGGGTCAGTTCGACGAACGACAATACGGATTAATTCATCTGAAGTTGTAGAGAGCAACCATTCTTTTTTTGTAGTTTGAGGCTCGAGAGCTAGGCCCGGTTTTTTTTGTATAAGACATAGATCACAGCCAGTTTGATTAGCAATTTCTTCAATGACCTTCCAGAACGACAGAGTCGTCTGTGAAAGGTGCATGAGCTGAGTTTGATTAATCTCATCAGATATAACGATGTGATTATTTGTTTGCTGGATGATCAACTCAATGAGTTTGTGGAGTGGAATTTCTCCTTCTGGCACAGAGATTACTGATGGTTTTAAGAAGTATTCTGTTTCACGTAAGACAAGAGCGTGGAGCAGACGTGGAAGGCGAAAAGCAGCCTCGCCATGAGCTTTGGGCAACGCCGCCTCAATTTCTGGAATGGCAAGCAGGCCAAGTTTTTCAAGGTTGTTGGCAGCATTCATTCTGATTGAAAGTGAGCCATGGTTCAATTGGTTGATAAATTGCTTTGTTTCTTCTGGAACGCAGACTGTTGCGACAAAGAAAAATCCAAATGCAATAGCGACAGCCATTTTTGAATGACGTCTTTGGCCGATCACCATATTTTAAGCCCTCTGGAAGTCGTTTCGTATACCTGTTTAATCACATGGAGAAACAATTTGCTCAATCCGATTTTATTTTAGGCTAGGCGATAGATTCAAATGAATCCACAATCATATTTCAATTTAGGTATTTGGATATGTAATTCAGTAATATGTCTTAAAAGAATCTTTGAGCTAGTAGCTATGGCAACGATTGCAATTAGTCTTTGTGGAGAGGGACGAGGGCATGCCACACGAATCTGTTCCCTTGTTGAGCAACTCGAAGAGTATCACGAGATTCGTGTCTATACGTCTGACGATGGATATCAGTTTCTCAAAAATAAGTTTTCTGATGGACACCCAAGGGTGACAGTGCTGAGGATTCCTGGCATTACCTTTCAATATAGTGGCGGCCGCTTGGATGTTATTCGTACGATCAAAACAGGTTTGAATTATAACGCCCGAGAAATCGGAGCTCTCATTGATCGGTTGATCTGTGATCTTGAGACGTATCGAGTGTCATTAGCGATCACAGACTTTGAACCCAGTTTGCCAAGAGCAGCCGCACGCTGCGGCATTCCTCTTATAAGTGTGGATCATCAGCACTTTCTTCTTGCCTATGAACTAGATGCCTTACCACAAATGTTGCAGTGGCATGCATGGTTCATTGGGAATGCTGTCTGGATGTATGTAAGTGAAGCCTCGGAAACAATCATCTCAGCTTTTTTCAGACCAAAAATTCGGTCGGGGTGGGAGCATGTGATACAAGCAGGTCCTCTCTTGCGTCATGAGATTACATCGAAAGTGCCGCGTGATGACGGATATGTTCTGAGTTATCTCCGTAAACATACTCCATGGTCAATGATTGAAATTCTGGCTGATTGTGGACTTCCAATAAAGGTATATGGACTTGGCGAACGAGCGTCGATTGGAAAAATATCTTTCCAGCCGATTGATGAGTCTCAGTTTGCGGAAGATCTTGCACATTGCCATGCTGTTGTTTCGGCAGCAGGGAATCAACTTATTGGAGAGGCGTTACATCTCGGAAAACCAATGTTTGCTTTGCCAGAGAAAGCTCATGGTGAGCAGTCAATAAACAGTTATTTTCTACGAGATACTGGGTGTGGTGAATTTGAATATCTTGAGCATGTTACTTTGCATCAAGTAAAAAACTTTCTTGATAATCTCGATCAATATAGAGGCCCACTATCAAAAATGGTCGGGCAGATGGACGGTACTCAAGCTGTTATTGCGGTTATCCAGCGATGGATTCGTCAGCACAAAAGCACTTCATGAACAATATTATGAGAATTTAAGATGACGGCAAAAGAGATTTCACGATCATTGGAATGATTGATCGGATAGCTCTGCCGCGATGACTTATGAGACTCTTTACTGCTTGCGACAGTTCTCCAAATGTCTGATGGTACTCGGAAATAATGAAGTATGGGTCATATCCGAATCCTCGGTCACCTTGTGCAGATTCAGCGATATGTCCGTAGCAGCGACCATCGGCTGTTGCTTTTATTGTCCCATCAGGCGCAGCTAGCGTCGCATGACACGCATAATATGCGATACGATGATCACGAGGTGTGTTCACAAGTTTTTCGATGAGCAGTGTGTTATTCTCAGCGTCAGTGGCCTGTGGTCCAGCGAAACGTGCTGAATAAACGCCAGGTGCACCCTGAAGCGCATCAACTACCAGCCCACTGTCCTCTGCTAAGACCCAGTGATTGAGGGCCTGAGCTTGCTGGACAGCTTTTAGAGCAGCATTTTCAGCAAAAGTACTACCAGTCTCAGCAACACTCACAGCATTCGTAAAATCACGTAATGATCTACATTCAATTTTGTGTGGTTCGAGTAGGACAGATATTTCGCACTGTTTTGCTGCGTTCGTTGTGCCAATGACAAGTGTTGTTGGAAAAGAGTGGTTCATTAGCTTTTGCATTCCGAGAGGAAAGAAAAAAAGCTTCCCAAGAAAGATTTAACGTCGTCCAGCAGGGTGCCTAGGCACATCAATTGGTCGCAGATCGATGTCGAGAAGAATACCATCAACTCGTTTTGGAAGGATGGTGCCAACTGCTAGCTTTTCAGGATCGGGTCCAAGCCCATTCTTTATTCGTAGAAATTCTGGATGTGGTTGCTGAACCCCATTTTGATTTCCAACCGTCAATTGAGAAAGGCTTCCAACACAAACGATACTCGATTCTCGATCATGAAACTCCCAAGCCTGCCATCCTTGTTTTCGTAACGCTTCTGTAAGTCGGTGAGCATTTTCAGCGGCTTTGATCAGCCGGCTTTCGACGCCATCGTCATTTGATGTGCTCATTGCTTCTTGGCCGAAACCACCGGCACCAGTGAATGTTGCCACGCGCACACTATAGCGACCTTGGCAGTCGAGTAGGCTATGATCAACATCAGCATTCATTTCAATCACAAACGAATCAAGTTGCGGTTGACTGAAATATTCAGGGGGCAAGAGAGGATTAGGCATCATGAAGGCCATTCGCATAGGCGCTTTAGACGACTTTTTATCAAGGCCTATCATGCGACGAAAGTCTGAGAATGCACGACTTTTTCCTTTATCGCCTAAGAGTGCCTGTGGCTGCAAAGTTTTAATTTTTGAAAGAGTTTTTTGTGCTCTAGAGTCGTTGCAGGAAGCAAAGTCTCCAACCATGACAGCAACCTCAAGAACTTGCGTAGAGTTTGCATACTTCATTTTTTTTGGTGATCCATCGGGGTTGAGCCCAAGGCCACGTTGTTCACCTGTAAAATCAAAAGCTTTTTCGTGAGTGTAGGCTTTGAGCCTGTACTCTGACCTTAATTCTTGTACGAGATCTCTGGCATCAGCACGTGCTCCGTCACCACGGAATGTCGTCGCAAGAACAAGCCAAGGACCACTCTGTTCAGAGAGGGGATACATTGCTTGGGGGTCATTCTGTGTATGTGGGAACCAGCTTGTTGGTAGCCATCCACTTTGAGCAAATGCAAAGGGAGGAAAGATAAAGAGGGTCATCGCAAGGAAAGCACCTTGCGTATAAACCGTACGAAAAAATATAAATTGCAACACGATAACCAAAAAATGAGGCCAAATATCAATTCTTTGAACAAAATCTAGCAATGAATAAATCCAATGACGATAGGAGTTTTATTTCTGGAGAAAAAGGCTAATGAGATCAAGGAGATAATTTAGGTAGACTGAAGACGGATACGGTAATTAAAGAACTTTGAAAGTGGCTCAGAGCGTGAGTAATAATCATAAATTTCAACAGAACGATACAAAACCGGGCTCTATAGTGCGTCAAGCATTACCCACTGGTTTATTTGTCGTGTGGGTTCTGCTCATGGTGCTACCACCATATGCTTTGTGGACGCTTCGTGGGTCTTGGTTGGCTGATCTCGATAGCCCAAATATTCAGGCCGAATGGAATGAGTTCCGGAATGACATGCAGAAACAGTCAGACATGAGCGGCCCCGTGCAACACAAAGTTCCCAAGAGTGCCGAGCCTCCCTTGCGGGTGTGGCTTCGTGATTACTTTTGGTTAGCTGTTATCGCTTGGGCAGTCCTTGCGTCCGTACTCTTTGGTTTTTTTGGGATCGCGGTACTGGGTGTCACCAAATAACAAAGTACAGAGTGAGAAATTACTTTCCCCAGGTCAAAAAGGATCGTAGTTGGCATCCAACTCATTTAAAGAGTGGTGTCTACAACTTTTGTGATCAATGAAATCCTGATATTGGGATCCCGTAAAGTTGCAACGGTTTCCCCTATGCTTGTACGTAACGTTAGTTGTTCATTTGTGTATAGAATTGGCCTATGCGCTGATTTATTCTCAGCAAGATGCCGTAATATTCGTAACACCTTTTTTTGGAATTTTCAGTGGTAGTCTAACGACCAAATAAATCATCTGGCATGGTTTCTCTGGCGGTACGACCAACATCATTGAGTGTTCGACGCTGACCGACCGTATGCCATGGAGTAATATCTTCCAGCTCAGGCATCATTTCAAGAATTTGTCCAATTAATTGTGTCACGAGTTGATTACTCGAACCCATTCCAACCTGTTCTCGTATAGCTGCAGCCGTCTTCATGAGTTTCACCATCCTGGATCGGACTAGAACGGGCCCGGAAAGTTGATCCTCACCATCTTCTAAAAGTTCAGCGAGGGGAACATCAAGAACCTTCTGCCACCTTAATAGATCAGAAACTCGAAGATCACTGTCAGCTTGTTCCTGCTTACGAATAACAGACATTTCTATACCCAGTCGCCGGGCGACGTTTCGTAGGGTGACACCCTGCCGTTGACGCACTTCAGATATTTTATGAAATTGTTTTTTATATCTTTTGTTTGCTCCAGCACTTAACTTTTTAGGACATTGAACCTGTGTTTGAGAAATATCTTCTATAGCAAAGCTTTCAGAATCTGCTTCAGCTCTTGCAGCATCTGAGTATGGGGCATCTACAAGTGCCAATGGATCTTGATAGAAAGAGTCCTGGTCATCGAAGTCTTCCTGACTTTCGAGTCGATACGGTACCGTAGCCATTGTGTTTTCTCCTCGTAAGCAAACCCAGAAAATTTTCATGACGAAAATGATTTGGGATGAAGAACGGCGTCTTTCCTTCAGTCTTGCTTGCGAAATCTCAGAGTCCTGAAATGTGGACATTCAAGAAATTCGTGAGCGAGAAGAATTATTGTGCCGTTTTTTGCTCACCAGATCGGACCATGCCTTGCCCGCATGTCCGGCTAGTAAGATAATACAATCCAGTTCCCGGAAAGAAAAGCCTGAAGAAAAATTTTCTCCAAAAG
>CAJXFK010000112.1 GCA_913052575.1 uncultured Planctomycetaceae bacterium | reverse complement strand
GAGCCAGTTTCATCACATCTGTCTCACCGAACGGTCCTTCGAGGACAACCTCGCCACCTACGACGAGGACAGGAACACGAATCCCATACAGCTGCCTATGCAATTCATCCGCATCAACATCGAAAACGCGGCACTTTGGTAAATAGATCGCGACCAAATCTTCTGCTCGCTCACACAGGTGGCAGCCGTTTCGACTGAACAATGCAACGTTATTTATCATGTCAGCCTTGGCACCGAAACACCCCTCAAAATCACCATTCTCGCGATCTCACACGACGATTTCCGAGGGATGCTATGATACGTTTCAATCGTTCATACTGAAAGCATTCATCTTTTTTATCCGGACACCAATGAGTCAGTCGGCCTCTACTATCAACACCTTTGTCAGCCTTTTGCGAAAAAGTGGTCTCGCAGAAGCGTCAAAAATTGATGACGTCGTTGCCTCCTTCGATGATCTCGATGCTCCTATAAGTGACGAGGTTACACAAGCGTTTATAGACGCCGAAATTATTACGACTTGGCATCTGAAACAGCTCCTCAAAGGAAAACACAGGGGCTTTTTTCTTGAGCGATACAAATTACTCAATGAATTAGGCAAAGGCGGCATGAGCAGTGTGTACCTCGCCGAACACACAGGCATGCATCTCCCGGTAGCCATTAAAGTTCTGCCCGTTAAAAGGGTAGGTGAAAAATCATACCTGGAGCGATTCAAAAGAGAAGCAAAAGCCTCTTTTAAGCTCCGTCATGATAATATTGCCGGCGCCACAAACTTCGACCATAATGGCGATCTCTGGTATATCGTACTTGACTATATTGAGGGCGAAGACCTTCACCAAAAGGTCAAGCGTGCCGGGCCTCTCCCGATACGAGATGCTGTTGAATATATTCGCCAGGCAGCATGTGGTCTTCAATACGCTCACGAACAAGGCCTTGTTCACCGTGACATTAAGCCTGCAAATTTGATGTTGGACACCAAGGGTACAGTCAAAATTCTTGACCTGGGTCTTGCGCTTGACGGAGATGATGATGAAGAGGGCGGACTCACAAAGGCCCACGACGAAAAGGTTCTGGGCACGGCAGACTATCTTGCTCCTGAGCAATCAAAAAACAGCCACTCAGCTGACCCCCGTTCAGATATCTATGCACTCGGTTGCACGCTCTACTACCTCATTGTTGGCAGAGCACCATTCGCTCGTGGAAGTGTCATTGAACGGATCAAGGCACATTGGAATGAGCCGGCACCCAACCCTCTTGAAGAACTTGAGAAACCGCCGGCAGATCTCGATTCGGCACTTATTGATCTCTATTTCAGGATGATGGAAAAACATCCTGATGCCCGCCCACAAACTGCTGGAGAAGTCTCAGAACAGCTCGACGCGTGGCTGAATCAGCACCGGCAAGATCGACCCCAGCCAGCGGGATTACGGCGACACACCACTGAAAGTCCTGAAGGCAGTAGTGGTTCACTCCCAACATCTCATTCTTCGAGTATTACCGGGCTGCGCCGCCAGCCGTCAAAGAAAACCCAAAAGTCAAATATCGGAAGCTCGGGAAACCTTCGCCGCACGCCTGGCGGTAAGAATCCCGAATCCTCAGACGATTTTGAACATCCTGATGATGACGATGACTTTCTTGACAGTGCTGACACAGATGAGGAAGCTGAAGAGGAAGAAGAGGATGACTTTCTTTTCGCTGGTTCCGGAAGCAATTCGCCAGCGACGTCTTCTGGCGATCAATCAGGAAGCAATGAGGATGATGATTTCCTTGCCATGACAGGCGGCGTCTCAGGCTCCGGAGTTTCGCCTCAAACTCAGTTACAAGCCGATGACATTTCTGTCGACGAATGGTGGAGCACGACTTTTATGCAACTCTCCCTGCGGGCCTGGTTCTGGATTGGAATTGGGCTTTTTATCACGTTCGTACTGACTGTTATCACCATCGAAGTGATGAAGGCATACGAAGCAGGTCCTTTCAAAAAAGAGACTACTGCGGTAACAGCCTCGGCAGAATAAGTGTCACTCGTGGTCATATGCTGTCAGGAGATATCGAAGACGACTGATCGCCTCAAATTGACATTGTAGATACGATGATAGAGGACCCTCACTCGTCACGAGGGTTTGGGCACTGCTCTAAGGGCATCCAATCCCCGGACAGTCTGATTTTCATAAATCCTTTTTCCACCTAGCTTGTGGAAAGGAAGTCCACTTCTCGTAGTTCAACAAGCCGTGTCCGATTTGTGAGATCATACTCCAATGGAGTAATCGTAATCACACCCTCAGCAAGTGCTGTCACATCACTGTCTTGGGCTGATGGTGGTGGTGGTGGATCGTTACTGGCCCAGTAATAATCTCGACCACGTGGATCGACACGTCGCTCAAATGCTTCTCCGTAACGGGCGACACTCATAGGAACAACTCGTACTTCTGGTGTTTCGACGAGAGCCGCCGTAGGAATATTGATATTAAAGAGACTGCCAGCAGGTGGACGGAGTGAAATGAGCTTTTTGACAAGCCCACTTGCAAACTGTGCTGCCCGCTCAAAATTCATCTGATCATCCCATTCCAGCGACACAGCAATGCTGGTAATTCCAAAAAATGAACCTTCAATAGCCGCCGCCACCGTACCCGAATAGAGAACGTTAATACCGGCATTCAGACCAGCATTAATGCCACTGATAATGAGATCTGGTCGTTGTGGACAGATTTCAGAAACACCAAGTTTCACGGCATCGGCGGGGCTGCCGTCAACCGCCCATCCGCAACGTTTCTCACCTCGAGAGACTTCCTTCGCTGTAAGCGGTGAAAGGAATGTAATGCCGTGACCAACACCACTCTGCTCGGTAGATGGTGCGACAACGAGTGTACGGAACTCATTGTTCACCGCATCTTCAAGTGCGGCCAGCCCTGGCGCGTAGATTCCGTCATCATTTGTAAGCAGGGCAAACATGCAGATTCTCCAATAAACAGGCCGACCGGCATTCGATCAAGACTTTATAACCAAGACTCTCACCCCCAATTTAGCAGTTCACGCCGGGAAACTCATACAATGGTGTGTTTTCATGGGGTAGTGGGGGTATACTGATGGGCTTCCAAAAAAGTCCCCGAGGGAATAACCAGGTACCAATGACGAGTCCACTACCGGGAGCCACTGTTACAGATCACAAAGCGTTCGATGCTGTGAATGCCGAACGGGTGGTGGTTTTAGATTTCGGATCGCAATATGCCCAGCTCATCGCTCGGCGCGTTCGTGAACAACATGTGTACTGTGAGATTGTCCGTCATGACATCACGGCAGAAAGACTCGCCGAAATCTCACCGAAAGGCATCATTCTCTCTGGTGGACCGGCAAGTATTTACGAAGACAATGCTCCTCGCTGTGACCCCGGCCTGTTCGCTCTGGGCGTGCCGGTTCTTGGCATTTGCTATGGCATGCAGGCTGCTTGTGAAGCACTTGGTGGCACGGTGGGCCGTGCCGAAGCACGAGAATACGGTCGATCCAGCTGTGATGTTATTTCAGACAGTTCACTTTTCTCGGGTGTCCCGGCGAGTACCGATGTCTGGATGAGTCATGGGGATCAGGTAGCCACTGTTTCAGATGACTTTATTCCACTAGCAAAAACTGCAACATGCCCTCTGGCTGCCGTTCGCCATAAAACTCTTCCAGTCTTTGGCTTGCAATTTCACCCCGAGGTTACACACACACCAGCAGGAAGCGAGATTCTCGGCAACTTCCTCCAGCACGAATGTGGTTGCTCCGGAACATGGCGTCTGGAAGATTTTGCAGAACTTGCAATTGAGTCAATCAGACACCAAGTTGGTTCTGACCGCGTCATCTGCGGCCTTTCTGGTGGCGTTGATTCAGCGGTTGTGGCAGCGCTCATTAGCAAAGCGATCGGCGATAAACTTTCCTGCATTCTTGTTGACAATGGTCTTCTCCGAAAGAATGAGGCTTCTGCTGTTATTGAAGAGTTTTCCGATCACTTCAAAACAGATCTTCATGTTGTTTCAGCTGAGGACAGATTTCTTGACGTCCTCGCAGGCATTACCGAGCCACAGGAAAAGCGACGTCGCATTGGTGCAACGTTTATTGACTGTTTTGCCGACGAAGCATCAAAAATCGATGGCGCCCGCTTCCTCGCGCAGGGAACGCTCTACCCTGATGTTATTGAAAGCGGTGCAGCTGCGGACGGACCTGCGGCAACTATCAAACTTCACCACAACGTTGGTGGCCTGCCAGATGATCTTCAATTCGAACTTATTGAGCCACTCCGAGATTTATTCAAGGATGAAGTTCGCCAGCTCGGCATTAACCTAGGCTTGCCAGAGCATATTGTTTGGCGTCATCCTTTTCCCGGCCCAGGCCTTGCTGTTCGCTGTCTTGGTGAGATAACAAAACCACGACTTGATACACTTCGTGAAGCTGATGCGATTGTCCTTCAAGAACTACGAGATGCCGGGTTGATGAGAAAAATCGCACAGGCTTTTGCTGTCTTGCTTCCAGTACAAAGCGTCGGAGTGATGGGTGACGCCCGCACCTATGAAGATGCTCTAGCAATTCGTGCTGTTGAAACTGAAGACTTCATGACTGCTGACTGGAGTCATATTCCCTACGAGGTTCTTGGCCGCATGTCGACCAGAATTATCAACGAGGTACGGGGAGTCAACCGAGTCGTATACGATATTTCCTCAAAGCCACCAGCCACCATTGAATGGGAATAGCGCCTCACGTTTTCACTCATACTTCACCCGACAGCAGCAATTCATCTGGTTTCTGGAGCACATCCGGGAAAAGATCTCCTTCAACCTCATGTAAGAATACAACACCAGTACGTGTGTTAGTCACGTTGCCCGCATAGGTGCTTTCAGTCTCAAGACAACGAATGACTTCTATGAACAATGACATACGGCCGAAGTTACAACCCCTGGGAATCATTTTTGCCCTTCCCATTGAGGCCCACACGTTTGAACGGCGCCTTGGCAACGCCACGAAGTACCAAGGGCAAAAGTCTGTCATTTACGAAGGCCATGTATTCGATCAGCCAGTCGTCTGGACAATTTCTGGAGTAGGTCGGGAGGCGGCTCAAAATGCCGCACAGCTCATGATTGATGGCCATCAACCCCATACCTTGGTATCTGCCGGATTCGCTGGTGCCCTCGCCCCAAACCTCGAACATGGTACCGTTCTCGTTCCAGAAAGAATTCTCGACGACAACCAGCAATGTATCTATCCATTAGGCCACAGTGTTCAGACTCTGTGGCCTGTTGGGAAGATCGTGGATTCAAATACCACACTTATCACTGTAAATTCAGTCATCACTTCCAAAGAAAAGAAAGCTCGGCTTCGCCAAGAAACCCACGCCGATCTTGTTGACATGGAATCTGCTGCTGTCGCGCTCGTCGCGCAGAACGCCAATGTTCAATTCCTGGCAGTCCGGGCAATCTCTGACACCTCCGAAGAGACCCTTCCTCCAGAAGTTAGCCGACTCAGCCAGCCACAGTCACCAATGCATCGATTTGGTGCAGCCCTTGCAGCGATTACTCGGCGGCCAGCAGCCGTCACTGATCTCTGGAGACTATGGGAGCAGGGAATGTCCTGCTCTCGAACGCTTGCAGATCGCCTTGAGCAAATAGCGCAAACGATTCACTGAGCGTCAACTGAGCTGGTTCCGTCAAGATGCTTCTGGCAAAACTCAACTGATAGATCAAGCCATGTCGTGCCAGCATCAACTTGTGGTAACTGATTTCGATCACCACCATACATCGACGTAGGAACACCAAGTTTCTGAGCCTTTTCATAGACAACCTTAGCTGCCCAAGGCGGATGAATTTTGTCTTTAGGCGGCGCGTTTGAATATAAGAAAACAGGGGCCTCCCCAGCATCCATGAGAGGAATAATGATTTCTTTCGTTCGCCATGGCTGCCAGAGGCTCACCACAACATTCGGACGCGAACTCATGCGAGCAACTTCATCGTCACTCTCAAGGACTACATAATCACTTTGGTAGGCCAGGTACTCACTAATGATTGCTCCGGCGGAGGCTCCACCACACACAATACGGTCTGGATCAATCTTCCAGTCTTTCGATTGGCTCCGTAGAAACTGAATGGCTCGTGCACAATGCCGTGCAATCTCAAGGTGGTCAATGCCCTCGCTCAGCAGAGGATAGTTACAACTGGCAACCGCAAAACCAGCGTCCTGATACACCTCAAGCATTGCTGACCTGTTTTTTTTAAACTCGCTCTTGTCTCCTGTCTGAAAGCCACCTCCATGAAACCATACGAACAACGGTGCTGGTCCATCTATATCTCCAGCCGGCCAGAAGTCCAGCACATCTCGCTCATGCTTTGTGTCGTACGCAATATCCCGTTTTAATTCTGCACCAAGCAAAACCGTGCAGGAAAACATGCTAAAGAGAATTACTGTTGCTCGCATCATATCCAAAAATTCCTCAAAGTCGCTGAACACATTTATTTCCTAAGACTTTCAAACACTGATCAAAAGTCAAATCCTAAAAAACACCACTAATTTTTTATTGTCTGTACTTTACACGGAAGAGGCTAGTCAAAGAAAAAAGGGCGACGTAAAGTCGCCCTTTTTATGTAAATGTCTTTTGAACCACTTGCCTTACCGCTCTGGGTTATAGCCGATCAGATCGATGAGTTCATTCGTAATTCTTGTAAGCTCCTCTGTGTTGCTTCCTGACGTCTTATTCAAATCGTTCAAAAGTGAAATCATTTTTGCTTTCTTTTCCTCATCTGAGCTAAATATCTCTTCAGCCCACAATTTCATTTCACTTATATACTGCCTTACTACTATGCCCCTATCACGCATTTCCTCTGCATAAGCTGTAGCATCCTGCTTCACTTGATCATCCTCGGCTATCGGAGTGAAGTTCGCTGGCCCTCCACACCCCAATGCTAAAACAGAGGCCATAAGACACAAAAACATGACTCTACCCATTGAGAAACTCCTCGTATAAAATTTTTTAAACCACCGCTACCAATCACTTTGCAAATTCCCCATTTGCATGGTTATCGCTTTATCAAGCCTTTGTTTTTTAGGTTAAAAGAATGGCGAGGATGGGTAATTGCCCAATCCTCGCCATTCTACTTAATGAAGTATCTACCACACTATTAACAACAAAGGTTTTCTTCGTCTTACACTCCCTGAGACCTAAATTAGGGAGTATCCTTCACTGCTTCACTGGCCCTACGGATTTGAGCGACGTAAGCCGCAGCACCCATATTTGTATTCAGGAACTTTACACTTCCGTCAGCATACACTGTACCGAACAATCCAGCTGGATGGGCGCTGCTTGCTCCATGATAGTTTCGTTTCCACTTAGCATTAGGCGTGACAGCCGTACCAAGTGGGTAGGTGCCCAGCACGTTAGGGTTCGTCCAGGAAACAACCCGATGTTGCCCAAGCCACCATTGCTGAGCACTTGCATTTTCAGCCAGTAGGATGCACTGCGACATGCCGTCCTTAAAATCCCTGAAGGTTGTCAAGCCAGCATTTTGGTTACCACCAAATGTGTTGATAACACCCATGTTCATGCCACCCTTTGCCTTTTGCATCCAAGATTTCATGTTATTTGCATGTCCGACAAGAGAATTTCCCCAATACTGCATACCGATATTTGCTCGATACGTGATACTGCCTTGACGTGAACCACGACCAAAACTCTCCGTCCGGAAATTTTTATTATTGGTATCTCTTACATCAGGAGTCCACGAGGGGCATGTGCCAAACGGTAATTCTGATGCATTACCAAGTGCGTCCATGGCAGATTTCGTAGCACCATAGGGAGCTTGAAAGTTACCACCTCCAGAAGCACTCTTCATCTGATCGTACAGATTTGCTTGCTCCCCAAATGGCAGGATATCAACAACCCAGGTGTAGGCTTGAATGCCTGAAGCGCTTAGTGCGGACTGGGAACCATTTAGAAGCTTTGACGCTGTTGGAAAACCATTGTCACCTCTATAGGTATTCACGTCTGCAAAGTTGTGTAAGGCGAGTCCCATCTGCTTGAGGTTATTACCACAGGCATTACGACGGGCAGCTTCACGAGCCTGCTGAACGGCTGGTAACAAAAGACCAACAAGGACACCAATAATCGCAATCACCACAAGTAATTCAATGAGCGTAAAGCCACTTTTGCGACTTTTGAAATGTGCAGGCATAGTTCTTCTCCAAATAGTAAAAAATAAAGAAAAGTTCGAAGTCACCCCGAAAACCGAACCAGCAAGTATTCCAAAGAATCCTACCGATGCGATTAATAATTACAAAAATCGTACTTTTAAATACAAAAACGTCAATAGAAATATCCATAGCGATTTATATTTCTGGGCGTAATTACACTACATTTTGCATCATATGTAGCCGAGAAATACGATATTCTGCAGTATTTCTGACCCTTGCAGCAGTCTTTTCAAACTCCAGTACATTCCGCTTTTTTATGAGAGGGCTTCATAACTGGTGCGTGAGATCCCAGCAGACACTCCTGAACCGCATGAGACTCTTTCTCTTGCATGATTAGACCAACGATGAGTGCCAACTGTACTTAGAAATAGCCAAGAATCCGGATGCGGCCAGTGATAGTGCCACAAGAGCGCATGGGAGGGTTGAAAGGTTTCAGCTACATATGGTTGACCCGCTAGAGAAGGCGTTAAGTGAATGACGATAAACTCTCGTGGGCCTGATAAGTGATTTGACCAGGCCACGGAATGCGAGATAACCAAGCAACGCACCCGAGTCGCGAAGTCGAGCATTTCGGCAATGGACAATCTCTCGTGCGAACGGGTGATTGCGACGTTAGACGCTTTGCACTACGCTTTAGTTAGAGAGCCACCCTGCAACTTCGCGTAACGCAAGAATGGCTTCTTTCTCAAGAGGCCAATACTCGAGACCTACATAGCCAGTGAAACCAGTTGCTCGAAGCTGGTCAAACACGTATGGATAGGCTATTTCACCATTTTGCAGTTCATGACGTCCCGGATTTCCTGCAGCATGGAAGTGACCAATCTTATCGATATTTGAACGGATATTCTCGATCAGATCACCTTCACTGATCTGCTGATGGTAGATATCAAAAACCACTTTAATGAAGTCACTGTTCACCTCATCAATAATCTGAAATGCCTCATCACTACGCACGAGATAGTA
>CAJXFK010000111.1 GCA_913052575.1 uncultured Planctomycetaceae bacterium | reverse complement strand
GGAATTCCGTCAGCGTTTCGGTCGCGGCTTTTGAGTTGTCAGAGAGTGACACAAGGTTTTCGGCAATCTGGGTAGCGCCCGAAGTCTGGGCCTGCATGCCCTCATTGACCTGATCAAAGCGTTGATTCAAACCCTGTACTTTATCAATAACAGTTGCGAACTGCTCACTGATACTGCTGACTTTTTGAACGCCGGTTTTGACTTCTGCTGAAAAGCGGTCCATCTGCATGACACCAGCGGCGACAGCCTGTTGCATCTGTTCAACAAGTCGCTCGATATCGAGTGTGGCCACTGCCGTCTGGTCTGCAAGTCGGCGAATTTCACGAGCCACCACCAAGAAGCCGTGTCCGTACTCGCCAGCTTTTTCAGCCTCGATGGCAGCATTGATAGACAGCAGGTTGGTCTGGTCAGCAACTTTTGTAATGGTTGTAATCACAACATTAATGTCTTCAGCTCGCTGCCGGATAAGTGAAAGCCGTTCTGAGAATTCACCAGTCGCTGTTTCAAGATGGGACATGGTCTGGCCAACCCCAGTAAGGTCTTCACGGCCTGCTGAGGCAACTTCTGCAGTATCAGTCGCAACGTCGGCAACGTCAGCCATCGTCTCACCGAGTTCTTTTCCAGTGACTGATATTTCACGGCTCGCGACGGCTGCTTCACTGGTGCTTTTTTCAAATGCCTGAACGACTGACTCTTGCTGACTTGATGCGGTGGAGAGCTGCTTTGCTGTCGACGTCAAATCAACGCCAGATCGTTTCACCTGCGAAACAATTTCACGCAGGCTGCCAGTCATAGCCCCAATGTCACGAAGGAGTTGACCAGATTCGTCAGTGCACGAAATCGCAGTCTCCTCAAGTGCAGCACCAGTAAGGTCACCCTCTGCAACTCGTTGTGCTGCGTGTGCGGACTGCTCAATACGGCGTGTCAGGCTGGCTGTCAGCCAATAAATAAGACCAAGGATGGTAGAGAACCCAATGATCGCAACTGCGAGCGTAAAAAGAAGCGGCCCGGTAATCTTTGCGATGACGTCTTTGCGTGGTAATTCCATCACAACGGTCCACGAACCAGTCGGGATTTCTTTGGCAGCATAGAAGCACTGCTCTTTTGAAAGAGGGTCAGTATTAGATAGAAGGTCAGTTGTGATAGCCGGCCCCGTGCTGCCGTCATGAAACTGTTGGAGCACCTCGGCGTATTCGGTTGCTCCGATTTTTTTTGTCTTCATGTCGACCCCATCAACAGTGGAGGCAATGACGGAGCCGAGGCGACTGACAAGAATGATGTCGATATTCCAGCCAGCTTCCTTCTGCCGAGTCTTGATAGCTTCGAGGTCTTCTGTCAGTTGGTCGAGTGCGCGGTCAACGCCAGCAACACCAGCAAATTTGCCATCGATCATGATGGGGTAGGTCTGTTCAACCATGAATTTACCTTCATAGTCGTAGGGCTCAGTCACCATTGCCTTGTTTGTGTCTGCCGGGTTTTCAGCCCGCTGTTTGCAGCCCTCGTAGTAAAGCTTCTCGAGGCCAACACATGGTTCAAGACTTATCTTGGTGTCATCTGCAAGTTCACGGAAATAATAGGGCAAGAAGCGGCCGTCTTTCCCAAGGGCGTTTTTTGGCAGTGTGCCAGAAGCCTCTGCGTCTTGTCCGTCTGCATTTGGTTCATATCCAAAATATGCCGCAGTAAATTGTGGGTTTTGTTCAAGAATTGACTTCGCGAAGGCCATGGATTCTTCACGCTGGCCGAAGAGACCATTTTCAGCGGCTATTGCCATCGTGCGAGATGCGGTGACAGCTTGCAGTGTGCCCCGATCAATTTCGGTAGCGATGACTGCGGTGCGTTCGCGAAGAATCTCTTCTGCAAATTCTAAAAGCGCATTCTCAACACTTTCAGAGTTCGTGACGTGTATAACCGTGAAGATCAGTGCTGCTGGCAGAATGCCGAGCAGGAGCATGCGATTCCGAATGCCAAGATTTGGTAGTTTCATAGGAAGAACTGAAAGGCTTGCAAGCAGCAGGAGAACGGCCAAAGTTTCGGAGGAGATTCCTCTATAGAATAGGCTACCTTGTAAAACTGTGCTGGTCAGGAAGAAAATTCGGGCATGGTGTGAGATTATCAGTCCCTACAATCGATACACAGTGAATGCACGGCTTCGTGACATGCATGCGGTTGACATCCTGTGGTGGAAATCGTGCAGTGGAAATCGTGTCGATAAAGTATGAAACAACCTTTTGAGGAGCAGATGGCCTCGAAGCCGAAATGAATTTCATGAATAACTCACAGAACCCAACGGCTGATTGGCGGCTTCAAGACTACACGGCCATTCTTTTTGATTGTGATGGCACGCTTGCTGACACGATGCCTGCTCATTATCGAGCATGGCTTCATGTGACAAAACATCATGGCATTGTTTTCGATGAAGACCGTTTCTATGCACTCGGTGGTCGTCCGACGCGAGACATTCTTGCAACACTTGCGGGTGAGGCGTCGATTGAGATCGATCTGGACCAGGCATCCGAAATGAAGGAGCAGGCGTTTCTGGAACAGGTAGCCCATGTGAAGGCAATTGACCCTGTGATTGCGGCACTTCGTCGTGCCCACGGCCACGTGCCAGTGGCAGTCGTTACGGGTGGATACCATGATGTATGCGAGAAGATTCTTCTCCAGATCGGTATCCGTGAGTTTTTTGATGTCATTGTTGCCAGTGAAGACACAAGTCGACATAAGCCGGATCCAGACCCGTTTCTTGAAGCAGCAAGGCGTCTTGGCGTAAAGCCAGAGGGTTGTCTTGTGTGGGAGGACAGTGATCTTGGTGTAGAAGCTGCTCGTCGGGCAGGAATGAGTTGGATCGACGTGCGATCATTTCATCAACCAGAACGGCTGACTGGGCCGGCCACTGAAACAAATTCTGGAGGTGGCTCGTGACACCTAATCACGACCATGATTTGTCTGTGCCACTGGCTGAGTCCGTGACAGTCAAAGATATCGATGCTGCAGCTGAGCGAATTGCCAGTGGTATTTATCGTAGCCCTTGTCCACCGAGTGTCCCACTTTCGGAACTCACAGGCTGCGATGTGTTCTGCAAGCTAGACCTGTTGCAGCGAACAGGGTCGTTCAAGGAGCGTGGTGCACGCAATGCACTTTTGCTTCTTCATGAATCGCAGAAAAAGTCTGGTGTCATCGCAGCTTCAGCTGGAAATCATGCACTCGGACTCGCCTATCATGGGAAGCTCCTGAAGATCCCGGTCACTGTTGTGATGCCGCGATTTGCACCTCTCGTAAAGGTGGCAACATGTCGACGGCTCGGTGCAACGGTGCTGCTTCATGGCGAAACGTTTGAGGAGGCAAGACAGCGTGCTGTAGAGTTGGCGTCTGAGAATGGCCTTCGATTAATTCATGGTTTCGATGACGTGGAGATCATTGCAGGGCAGGGGACGACGGCAGTTGAAATCCTTGAAGACGTACCAGATGCAGATGCCATTGTGGTGCCGACAGGAGGGGCAGGCCTTTTGGCTGGCGTGGCTATTGCTGCAAAGGCGAGACGTCCGGATATCAAGATTATTGCCGTTGAGGCGGCGGCAGCGGCAAGTTTTACGGCATCGCTGACAGCAGGAAAACCAGTGGATGCTCCCGTTCGACCAACCCTTGCTGATGGCCTCGCGGTTGGCAGAGTGGGTGAACGAGCATTTGCGCTGGCGGCTCCACGCGTTGATCGCGTGCTCACAGTCGATGAGCAGTCACTTTCGTTAGCTCTCTTGCGATTGCTCGAGCTTGAAAAAACATCTTGTGAAGGAGCGGGTGCTGCGGCATTAGCTGCGATCATGGGTGCAGCAGGACAGGAGTTGAGAGGTCAGAAGGTGGTCCTGCTGCTTTGCGGTGGGAATATTGATCCAACGGTGCTCCATCGAGTGATTGATCATGGCCTTGCTGTCGATGGCAGACTGTGGCGTTTTACGGCAACTGTTAGTGATCGTCCCGGAGGTATGGCACGACTGACTCAGGTCATTGCGAATGCTGGAGCAAGTGTGCTTGAAATCAATCATGATCGGGCCTTTTCTGGGCCAGAGGTCTTCACAACAACGGTTGAAGTCACTGTCGAAACAGCAGACCAAGAGCATATCAACGCCTTAGGGAAGCAGCTTCATGAGGCAGGCTTTGGCGTTGTCCCCACCACAGGCGGTTATTAACCAGGCTGTTAAGAACCGGTGGCTGTAGCGGTCGTGCTGGTTGTAACGCCATGGTATTTCCAACTTATCCATCGTTCTCTCACGAACCGATTCCATATGATTAACGTGGCGGGTCCGGGCGTCACTATGCTTTATGGAGGCTGGTATGAGCCATGCAACAAGCTTGGTGAAAAGTGGCGTAGTCAATCATGCCAAACAGAGTCCAGGAACCAACGTAGGGCTGCCCTTGCAAGAGTTGAGACGGTTGCGCGAGGAACTGTTGCGGAAGATTGTTTTCCGGGAGCGAGAACGACAACTTGCGCGAAAGATGTCTCAGTAAGTGCTTGATTTCAAGCCGGCTGGAGAAAATGATGCGACAACCCGGCCAGAGCGTTGACCAAGTTCTTCAACAGATCTGTGTCCTTGTTTTTCTTGGTGTTGTGCTTGCAGCGAACCTTGGTGGGAATACGGGCCGAGCATATGGCCAGCAACCTTTTGGTGCTACTGGCTGGGGTGGAGGACGGCATACACAACCCTTCGATCCAGAGCTTTTTTCTGATTACTTATTAAGCGGTCAGACACCGCATCCGGCTGTTGCAAGAATTATAGCCCCAGAGTCTTCGGGCGTGTCGTTGGGGTCTGGTGTTCTTGTAGACATAAATGGGTCTCAGGGTTTAGTGCTGACCAACTGGCATGTGATTCGAGATAGCCGGTCGGCCGTGTTAGTGCAGTTTGCAGATGGCTTTCAGTCGGCAGGAACTGTGATTCGATTTGATGAAGCCTGGGATCTGGCAGCTATTTCAATATGGAAACCCAAGGCGACCCCCGTGCAGTTAGCACCGCGGAACCCACTTCAAGGTGAGGCCCTTTGCATTGCAGGATACGGAAGAGGTGCCTATCGAGAGCAAAGAGGACGTTGCACAGAATATCTTTCACCGGGATCGGGGTATCCGAAGGAACTTGTCGAATTGCAGGCGCCGGCCCGGCAGGGTGATTCCGGAGGCCCGATTCTTGATACTGAGGGTAGGCTGGCTGGTGTTCTTTTTGGTGAAGGTGATGGTAAGACAATTGGTAGTTGTGTGAGTAGGCTACGAATTTTTCTTGCGAGTGTGGGATCAGATGGTTTTCAGCCACCAGCACATCTTGTTGCTCAAAAAACGATGCCCCAGCAGATTCAAAACCAGGCGCCACAATCTCTTCAGCAGACACCACGACCCGCTCGTGCCGCTCAGCAGGGAGTTCGTGTGTACCCAGCTGCAGTTTCAGTACCGGGGCAGCCAATTCAACAAGCAGGTCAGATGTATTATCAGCCAGTCAGTCAGCAGCCGGTCACGGCCTGGTCACTGATAGGAGATGTACACATACCAGATGCGGTCTGGGCGCAAGTCAATGTGTTTACAAATACAAAAATGGTGCTCACTACGCTGGGTGGCCTGTCCCTTATGCTTTTTGGCCTCCGGCTTATTTGGCGAAGTCGTCAGCGGGCTTCGTGAGGCTCTTAAAAAAACAGGCACGCTTGAGTGAGGCCTCATGCCTGGCTCAAGCGTGCCTTTTCCGACTAGCGGAATGATGGTACCTAGGCTTTCGCTTTTTTATTAACGACGACCTTGGTAATTGTCACATCTTGCTGAGGCCTGTCGCCGGCACCAGTTGGAACAGCGCCAATGGCTTTGACAACCTGCAGGCTCGCGTCATCGGCAGTGCGACCGAATGCGGTGTATTGACCGTCGAGATGTGAGACCTTTTCAAGGCAGATGAAGAACTGACTGCCTGCTGAGTTCGGGTCACTTGTCCGTGCCATCGATAGGACGCCTGGCTCATGTGGTGTGTCGTTAAATTCTGCATCAATTTCATATCCGGGGCCGCCACGACCACTTCCTTCAGGGCAGCCTCCTTGAATCATGAAACCGGGGATAATGCGGTGGAAACACCCGGCGTCGTAAAAGCCATTTTCTGCGAGTGCTACAAGGTTGCGGACGTGTCCCGGAGCGTTTGTAGCATCGAGCATGAGCCGTATGGGGCCAGCTGAAGTTTCGAGTGTGACTTCGTAGTCGAAGCCATCAAGATCGACTGCTTCAGCAGCTTTTTGCAATTCATTGGCAGAGGGTTTTGCCATTCTTTCTCCTTCTCGAGATACTAAGTTAGGATCATTCATGCTACGCTAAAAAGGTGTTTTCACTGACCTGATAACTGACCTGATACCCGACCCGATAAACCGACCCGATAGTAGACCAGGCCGCATGCAGAATCAATTAAACACCACATCACTTGGTAGTGACCTCTCAGGTCGCACCATCGGAGGATATCGCTTCCTTCATAAACTTGGAAGTGGTGGTATGGCAGACGTGTACCTGGCGGAGCAATTTTCGCTCAACCGTCGTGTGGCAGTAAAAGTTTTACGCCCTGCAACGCTGCTGCACGCAGAGGCCGTCGACCGTTTTGCCCAGGAAGCCCGTGCTGCTGCGGCACTGATTCATGGCAACATTGTGCAGATTCATGAAGTTGGCTGTATTGAAGGTGTCCATTTTCTTGCTGAAGAGTTTGTTGCCGGTCCGTCACTACGGGCGTGGCTCAAGGAGCAGGGGCCGTTAGGGGCTGAGGCGATACTGAGTCTCTTGATGCAGGTAGCGGCGGCACTTGAGTGTGCGGAAAGTGGTGGTGTTGTTCATCGAGATATCAAACCAGAGAATCTGCTTGTGACACCTCGGGGTGAAGTGAAGGTTGCTGACTTTGGGCTGGCGAGAGTTCTTCACGATAATCTGGAACTGACACAGACAGGCATGGCGTTGGGCACGCCGCTGTATATGAGCCCGGAGCAGTCGCATGGTGGGAAAGTTGATATTCGTGGCGATCTCTATTCGCTCGGAGCGACGGCCTATCATCTTGTCACTGGCCAGCCACCTTTTCGGGGAACAACAGGTGTTGCCGTAGCGCTTGCGCACGCGAAGGAACCGCTTGAGTTATTACGAACTGTGCGGCCTGACTTTCCGGTAGAAGTTGCTGGAGTTATCGAACGATTGCTAGAGAAAGATAAAGAGAGTCGGTTTCAGACTTCAAGTGAACTTCTTGAAGCTGTTGAGCCATTGGTAGCACAGGCAACTTCTTCGTCTCGTGCGACTGCATTGCCTCTTGCCTGGAATCCTGAAACATCTTTTGGTCAGAAGTTTTCAAAGGATCGTCTTGCGAAGTCAACTTTTTCTACGTCAAGAATCAATGCGGAGATAAATCCACCTGCAAGTACGGTTGCATCGGCGACAGCAATGCTGAAGGCCTCACTTGATCGCGAGGAAATTGACCGGATTGTCTCACGTCGAGTGTGGGCAGTGACAGGAGCGCTGGCAGCATTTGGTCTAGGAGTCGGTTTTTTGCTTGGACGAGCCCGTTCATTTCGAACTGGCCGTCGGCCTCCGCCGCGGCCGCCATCTCGGCCACGGCCCAACGCAGAGTGATGTCCTTCGGAGCATTTGGCATGCAGACTTGAAAAGTCGTGCCCTGCCCGGTACCGTGAAGCGGAACGGTCAAATGGTTCGGTCACGCCCCCATCGTCTAGTGGCCTAGGACATCGGATTCTCAGTCCGAAAACCGGGGTTCGACTCCCCGTGGGGGTATTTTCTTTGCTGGTTTGTACGTGAATGATGCAACCACGGCGCGGTGGTCCGAGGGATAGGGAGAAATCACAATGCCTGCATTCTTTTTGTTTTCCCCTACGATCTTTACGTCGACCACCGTTACTCCTTTGCCTTTGAAATAGATGAAATCAATGCGGTCATGGTGGGTCGTGGGGTCATCGGCTTTCATGATGGGCGTCCAGGTGTAGCCGGGTTTTTCCATCTCGTCCGAATGGATTGTTCGAAAGGCATCAGCGAAGCCTGCCTTTTTCAATGCCAAAGAAGTGGGGTACACGACTTTGATGGGATGGCGGCTGGATCTGGCAGCCTTTTCCGTCCAGTCAAGGTGTGAAGGCTCATTGAAATCACCGACTACAAAAACAGGTACGTCTTTATCTGAGAGAGAACGTATCTGCTGAAGAAGTTTCGAGAGGTCTCTACCACGCGCTTCTTTCGCGGCAGCGATGGCCTCAGCCTCGGTCTTGATAAAAGGGGTATCCCAATGTTTATGCCATTTGGGGCGAATGTTCAGAAGCTGGTACGGCTGATACGGATTTGATGGGAGGTGCACATTGAAGATATAGGCTTGCTGGCCCGAAGACAGCTTTACTTTGATGCCATCTTGAAAGTGTTCAATAATCTCATGCCGAGTGATGATACTGGTGCTCTGCTTTCCGTCATGATTCCAGCCCAGCAACTGTGCCAGTTTCTCCCCATTGTCGCCTTTCGGTGAACGCATTTCCTGTAAACCAACAATGTCTGCCTTTGCCTGCTGAATAGCTTTCGCTGTTTGGGACAAGGGCTGCCCACGCATCTCACCACCGCGATATACATTGTAAGACATGACCCTTACGCAGGACTCTTCGGTTTGTGCATGCAGGGGCGTCACGAAAGCTAACCCAACTGCGAACAGTAGCATCCCTCGCCAGTTCTCTACCATCACTTCCGCGGATTCGTAGGGGTAAGGTGTGTGACTTGCACATTACGAATCCAGACCTCATGACCATGGTATTGGAAACCGATGTGTCCTGTTCGCGGCAGGTCGTTCAGTGCAGTCTTGAATTTGTTTTTCGTTCCATCCGGGTTTTGCTTCGGCGTCGTCCAGTCGTCGATGGATAGATCAAGGACATCTTGTCCGTTGAGCACTGCATGAATGTGCGGCCCTTCGCAGCGTACTCTCAGGCTATTCCACTCACCGTCAGGCTTGCCAGCATCAACAGATGGCTCCTTGGCGTCGTAGAGCGAGCCAACGACATGCTTTTCAGAGTACAGCCCGGGCGAGGCGATCTGAACCTCAAAGCCGCCCTGTATAGGATTCTTTGGATCAGTGCGGAAAAACAACCCGCTATTACATTCCGGAGAGGTCTTGTACTCAATCGAGACTTCAAAATTATCGAAGACATCTTTTGACCAGATAATACCACCGGGATTTTCAGAGGGGCTTAACACACCATCAGTGATCACCCATTGGTCATTGAATTGCATGCCGTCAGCCAGAAGATCGGTCGACTCAGCAGTAGCCGTGTGAATCAAGCCTAGTGACATTCCCCACCCAAGAGCCAAGAGCCAAAAAATTCGAGTTTTCATCACGCTTCCTTTTTTTGAGAATGTCGTCCTTCAGATCATTTTCAATGATACCAGCATCGTGTTGTTTCTGTATTTGTTTTGTTAGCCTGCTCTGGACAGTCAATCTGACAAAAATTGCTGTCAAAGAGTTCTTTCTAGCGTTGTATTTTTTAGGTGTAGGCAATCATGCGGTAGATTCGTGGGTTTTCTCCCCCCGCCGCTTTCTG
>CAJXFK010000110.1 GCA_913052575.1 uncultured Planctomycetaceae bacterium | reverse complement strand
ACAACAAGCCCGGCGTCAGGTCAGAAATGCGGCAGCCTCTTGATATTCACCTGCCAGTTGTACGCAGCCCTGTTTCGATCAGGTGGAGTTGTAAGATTCGTTCAATCTCGGCGATGGTCGTCAGTTTGTGGTGAACACCTGTGTGCGTTGCTTTAACGTCAAGTTCACTTATTGCCCCTGGATGCCGAGCACTCGATTCCGAGACAATGCAATCAGTCCGCTCACCGCGCAGCGTATGATGAGCCACACCAATAACATTGTGAATTGTGACCCAGCAAGGAGGTCGAAGGCCGTACAACGCTTCAAGTAGTGGTGATTTTGGTGCAAGTAATTGAATAGTTGTCGGCAGTGCCTCTTCAAACTCCGGCCGTAACGCACCCGGATTCTCTGCAACCAACTGATCGTGAATAGCAGTGAGTTCTGGTGGCCGCTCAACAGTAAGCGATGCTATTTTCCCAAGAGCTAATGAGGCGAGTGACGAGCCCTGATGCGGTGTCGCAATGAATACCACTCGAGTGACATTCGTGACCGGTTTGAAAAAGAGTGATGGCTCAATTTTGGCTCGTATGCTCGAAGGCATACGTACTGTATCAAACGGCACTCTCGCCATTGCATTCCAGAGATGGTCTCCCGATGCCACCACCTGAAGTTTTGCATGCAGTCCGCCCATGCTATGACCAACAAGCACCAGGTTTTGAAGCTGCTTTTCCTCACCATCCGGATCAAGTTCCCGAACAATTCGACGTAGGCTCTGTCGCAAAACGGCAGCAGCAGGTAGAAACGAAGCGCCGGTTGGATAGTGATACACCCAGGGTTCATAGTACCGCTGAAAAAATGGACATGCTCGCAAATCATTAATCATGTCAAACCAGGTGCCTTCATCACTGGCGAGCCCATGAATAAACACCACCGGAATCCGTCCCTTGACATGTGGCTGAAGAAATTCCAGCCGCGGCTCCGTTACCCCTCCTTCAAAAGGCATAATGAATCCCTCGAGTCCAGACTTTGGCATGCCCTCAAGCATGTCGAGCATGGGCATACTGAGATCGGCCGCCAACGGAGGATGGGCATCACCAATATGAACACTCGATACCGATAATGGATCGACTAAGTCCAACAAGGCAGGAGCAGGCTCTCTCGCCAAAGGGCCGACAAACTTTTCGATTGGTTTTTCATTTCCTGGAACACGAAAACGAAGCACTGCAGTGACGACAAGAGAAAGCCTCGGTGGGTCAAAATCTCCCTGAATGGTTCCTTCTTGCCCTGGTTTAATGCGAATCGTAACCGGCAAACCAAATCCTGGCCGGTAATACCGCCGCGTAAGCCGTTTATCTTCGGGAGGCTGAAATGGTTCAATGCTTTCGATTTCACAGCCAGCAACCGGCACCCCTTTTAAAACAATTGGAATACGTATTGGCCTGTAAGGTGACCCCACCCACAGTCCATCTGGTCGAAGCCGTCCCTGTTCTCGTGCCGTCTGAAGAAGCCCCAGAAGTGCATCGTCGTACGCATTGGTGGCGGTTTCAACAACAGCGGGTGACTCCGGTGCAGACCACACGGCATTCCAGGCTGCCTCAGCGGCAGCGTAATAGGCTTCAACAGTCAGATGCGAGCAGCTCTTCCGCATGCGATTGGCCGCTTGCCAATATTCACAACTGTCTGACAGATATCGCTCCGCCGCCGCACATCGCTCTTTTTGCGATTGTGCCGGCTCTCGAACAATCCGTGCAGAATCCGCAGCAAGAGCGCATGACAAAGAAAGCATTACTACCGTAATGCAAAGACAACTCCTTTGATGTCGGAATCTATCGAGTACCGGCGTATGCATAATCCCCATTACATCTCAGTGAAAAACTCTGAAGTCTCCCTCTCGATGTATCGGCGGACGACGTCACCGCATCACAGCCTCAACCGAAAGCTGAGGGATAGATAATCTGCGAAAGCATCTTCACGAAGCAGGATAAATACAGGGGCTTTTTGTTACAGCAAGACGCAAAGTCACTGCTGTTCGCCCATCTTTCGCTCCACGATGCCACACATTTTCTAGGTAGCCGAGGATTCAGTTACTTGTGAACTCATTCCCGATGCTGGTCCACACTCCACAGATTCAAGATCTGCATGTAGATACCGTATGAGTCCCTTCGGACCGAGGTTAAAAAATACTCGCCCTCTCGTGCACCAACGGACACCGTCATAAAGAAATTCAGCAGTTGCTGCCCGCACATTTGACACTGCTTCAACATCCTCCATGCCACCACCTTCAATCGCTTCAAAACAAACCTCGATAGCGACAAGAGCCCGAAGATCACCTGTCTTACGATCACGTGCAAAAACAATGTCATCATCAAAAGCAACGTCTGACCAGCGCAAACCACGAGGCTTGCCACTCACTGATACTTTGTCAATAAACTTCGCTTCCAATTGCTCTCTTTGGCGACGAAAATCTCTTTGGATTTGAGCAATCTTTTTGGCTTCCCTCGCTGCCCGAAGAGGACGCACCACCGTTACGGTTACCATGATCCCAGTAACGACTCCAAGAATGATGACAATAATTGACAGGATTGAGACCATTCGGCTTTCCTCTCGGATAAATAAGACGCTTCCAAATACATCGAACTTCGATACAGTGTAGGCCTTCTTGTATCATGGATGCAAAAGACAGCTTTTTCTGCGAGTAAATCCCCTTCATTCACTCCTTTCCTTGAAAACCATGACCTCAAAATCAGCAACGAAAAAACGGCCTTCTGTTCGTTCGTCATCCCCAGGAGGAAATCGCGTCCGTCCATTCGGGGCACATCAATCAATCTCCGGAGGCCTTCCGAAAGCCGTAGAAAGAGCAACTGAAACCGGCTGTGACTGCATGCAGATATTCACACGAAACATAAACCAGTGGGCGGTCAAACCAATTGATCCTGATGTTGCAGCAGCCTTTCGGGAAGCAGTCAATCAAGCGGGCCTGAAACTTGTTATCGCACACGATTCGTATCTTATTAACCCAGCGTCCGCCGATAAAACACTCCGAGAGAAATCGATACAAGGACTTGTTACCGAACTCGAACGAGCAGAACTCCTTGGTATCCCATGGGTCGTCGCACATCCGGGCGCTGCTGGCAAACAAGACCGCACAATTGCTGTTCAACGTGCTGCTGACGGAATTATCGAAGCGCTTCGGCGAACAAAGAAACTCAGAAGCGGCATTCTTATCGAGACTACGGCTGGCCAAGGAACCTGTCTTGGTCATACGTTTGAAGAGATCGCTACGATGCTCGACCGCATCGACACCTTTAAAACCCTTCAGGAACGTGTCGCCGTATGTCTTGATACGTGCCATGTTTTTGCCGCGGGCTACCCCCTGCACCCGAAGAAATCACTTGACGACACCATTCGACAATTCGATAAAACGATCGGACTTTCCCGGCTCAAAGTGATTCATGCAAATGACTCCAAACGCGAGCAAGGTTCTCGGGTAGACCGCCACGAAGGCATCGGCCAGGGTGCCATTGGACGCGCAGCCTTCAAACTTCTTGTCACCCATCCCAAACTTAAAAAGATTCCATTAATTCTTGAAACACCTAAGGAAGGTGACGACGGCAAGCCGGATCCACAAAATGACATCCGCAATCTCAAACTACTCCGCCGCCTTGAGAGTTGAATCTTAGACATACAACTGGATTTTCATGATCCAATGTCTTCGGCTACCTGGCGAAGGCGAGATTGCCAGACGTCAATCGCAACATCAAGCAAATTATCAGCCTGGACCCGATCCCCAGTCCATAAAATACTCCACCATTTTCGGTCATCGTCCGAGATAATAAAGGAGCGATATGAGCTTCCGAGACCATCACGAAAGACATATCCGGGCCGCTCGAGAGAAACGCCGGGGAACTGCTTTACGAGTTCTGGTTCAAGTACGGCTGCAACATCGCCAACAAGCTCAGCTTTTGAAGACCACGTTGTAAAGTCAAGATGAACGTAGCCAGGCATTTCAAATATTCGGGGTTTCTTTGGATTCGGAAAACAACTGAGAGAGACTGTACAGAAAAAACGCTTTGAAAACGATGTCGATCAACACGAAATGATAGCCTGAAATACCTTGTTTTGACATATTCATCACTTCGTTCATGGCATGCGAATACGCTGAAACTGAGACAACAAAATGAAAACGATCGCCGCTCTAGAGCCTGAACTGCCTGACCAATTCCCAGAGACCTTGTGCCTGAGCCCCAAGTTCTTCCGAACTCGCAGCGAGCTCTTCTGATGCTGCTGCATTACTTTCAATAGTCTGTGATACAGACGAAATTGCCCGTTTTACCTCTGCTGCGTTTCTCGCCTGAGATTCACTCGACAGAGCGATTTCACCCACCGCATTGGCTGTTGTATCTGCTGCGGTCACAATCGATTCAAGTGATCCACCAACAATTTCAGAAAGCGATGCTCCTTTTTGAATCCTCGCTGATGATTCATTGATGAGCTGCGTAATATCCGCAGTAGCTTCACTTGTACGATTCGCTAGCTTACGAACCTCCTCTGCAACAACAGCAAACCCGAGTCCATGTTCGCCCGCTCGTGCAGCCTCAATTGCTGCATTCAATGCTAAGAGATTAGTTTGCGAGGTAATATCACTAATGATCGTGATGATATCTCGAATCTGCTCAGAAGAACTATGAATTGCTTTCATAGAGTCAACAGCATCTCGTACGGCCTGACTGCCAGCCTGTGCCAGATTGACCGCCTTATTTGCCTCCTTCTGGCAATTTGCTGCGTTGCCCGAGACATCGACGATTGAAGTCGCCAGTTCATCCATCGAGGACCCAATCTGTTCGATGCTGGCGGCTTGATTTTGGGCTCCCTCACTCAGACTAGCAGCACTGTCGGCTATCATCCTCGAGCCCTCACCATGCTGCTCGGCAGCAGCTGCGATCTTTGAGATAACCTCACGAAGATTCTTGAGCATATCTCTTGCGTTGGTACCCAGTGACGCAAGCTGTTCACTACCTTCAAGAGAAACTTCTTTCGTGAGATCTCCTGCCGAAGCTGCCTCAAACAGCCCAGACAATGAATCAACACCTTGTTGCAAGACTCGCTGTGACTTTTCAAGAGACTCTTTCGAAGCCATTACCTGGGACGACAGCTCGCGTTCACGATCAGCCGCTCGAGCCTTTTCCGTAACAATGCTCCAGGTAACCATGGGACCAAGGAATTCACCGTGGCGGCCTGCAATTGCTGAAACGTGAAGTTCTAATTCCTCACTGCCACAATGAATCTGTATTGCCTGCGGAAGACTCTCTGAGTCTTTCATGAATTCAAAATCTTCTGGAACCTGCCCGAATAATTCAGCAAGCGTACCGCCGGCTCCCTCACCACTTATTTGAGGATGCATTTTCAGTGCTTGTTCTGTGGCCGGATTCGAGTAGACGACTTGGAGATTTTCATCAGCCTGAACCAATTGTACTGATGTATTTGTGACCATTTCGGCAAGCCGTAGCTGCTCTGCATGTCGCTTCGTGAGAAGTCTCGCCAGAACGAACGCCGACAAAAGAATTGCGACAGCCGTCACACCAAAAACCGTCTGGCCGAATACCTTCACTGAAAACGCAGATGCCATGACCTCCGTTTCAGGCGTTGTCGCAACGAGCATCCAGACAATATCTGAATCAGTCGCTTGTGGACAAACTAAGACTTTAGCAGAGGAACAAAGCAAATCCTGGCTCTCGTCACCACTGCCAAGAGAATAGTTTTTTGAATTGGTGAATGTAACAAACTTTTCCTGCGCTTCATCCGAAATGAAACGATGTGGCCGCATCTTGGTAGACTTACCCTCGGACCCGCGTGTCCAAGCATCTCCATACACTTCATACGAAACGCTACCTGAAGAAACACCGTTATTCGAAATTGTTTGATCTAACTGCTCAAACGAGACTAGAAAAAGCAGCACTCCAGCTACACCATCTTCAACCTGAACTAATGTAGCGAGACTAAGAACAGCGTTTCCTGCCGGCCCGTAGGGCGTATAGTCAACACACGTGAAGCCATCAGCCGAAGAACTATCTAGCAAGGTATCTACCGCGTCTGCTGGACCACTTCGCTGCAACGAACCCGAAGCAAGCCCAGCGCCAAAATCATGTCCTTTATTGACGCTGTAAATCACATCGCGAGAATCCGCGTCAATGAGAAGGATGTCGTAAAGCCGCAACCTCTCTTTTATGCTGCGCATCACAGGATGAAGTTCAACGTGGCCCGCTGAGTACGACGATCCATCGCCCGCATCATTCAACAGACCTTTCGTGCCTGGTTCATTTGTATTTTTTCTCACGTAAAGATCGTGAAGAAATAAGCCAGAGCCCTGCAACTCATTGACAAACACACTTGCCTTACTCTCGCTCTCTTTCTGAACATCGTCCTCAGTATCCGGCGTAGCTGCGTAGTAGCTCAAAAGATCCTTACGGACACTCTCTTCGCCTGATGGATTCACCTGAAAATCACGGAATCCTAAAATCATCTCAGCGGCACTGGTTTCAACCCGAGGGAGAGATGCCGTCACCTGAAGCTCTGCAGCGAGTTCCGCATACCCCAGACTCATAGTGTTTGCTGTCAGATCAGACGCTAATTCAACACGCTGAAATGCGGCGGCCTGAATTGCAGAGAGCGCCGATTGATACATCGCGATACCAAGCACCCCAAGGGGTAGCAATGACATCGTTACCAGGGCAATCAGCACTGGGTTTCGCGGAGAACGTTCCTTCACAAGTTGCATCATTTTTCCGTGCACGGCGCGAGTATGAAAAGTCATTTCAGCACAATGTCCACCGGCACGTCCGGGAGAAACGTCACCAAAATAGACAGACAAACCTGCGTTGGGATGCCATGCTGAATTACACAATATGTTCCTCGTGGATACCCTCAGCAGGCTTCGTATGCAAATAAACCCAACAACTCATCTGTCTTTATCACAGAAACTGGCTTTTCAGTCGTCAGAAAGTGCCGTTTATAGCAGATACGTCGATCATGACTTCACACAACCTGCAGGCAAGAAGAACTCACGAATTACATTTTCCAATGAATCCTTTGTCACAAAACCACTCTCGATTGATTAGGCAATCGAACTGCGGAATAACAAACAGCGAGTCATCTCTTTTCTCTTGGAATCGTACTTCCGTGTGGGTCGATATCTTTATTGCCGAGTTCATCCTCAATACGTTTCCTTACTTGCTCTCCAAGATGATGTTCGATCCACTCTGCTGGCGGGTGGAGGTGATCGACTGGGAGATCAACGTGCTTTCCTAGCCAGGTTTCCCATAACCGATGAGAACGAACGATGAGCTCAGCATGCACTCGTCCTTGTGGAGTTAAAACAAAGACATTTCTCTCTTTTCGCAACTGGCCGCTGACACACAGCCAACGATTCACAAATCCTGCGAAACTACCTTCCTGCACAAACTGCTTTGCTTCTTCCGCTCTCCACAGTGACGCCAGCCGGTCTTCGCATTGCACTCGCCACAAGTAGAATACCTTCGAAATAAACTGAGCCACCACACCATCATCTGGTGCGATAAGAATTGCAGCAATATACTCAACACCTAACACGACTGCCATCATGCCAGCGGCAGATGTACCGAATCTCCATGCGAGAAGATAGCCTCCAACAGCACCAACGACAGCCAATAGCACTGCAAGCCAAATCGCATGATGGAGCCTGTGAACCAATCGCTCCGCTGCAGCAGCAGGAACCACAAGCATAGCGACAACAAGAATCGCGCCGACTGCCACAAAACCGGTGACCGTAGCGAGTGAGACACCTATCAGTAAACCGAGTGTCACTCCCCCAACTGGTATGCCTGCTGCTTTTGCAGCATCAGTATCAAACGCTGTAAAAATCTGCCAACGCCATGTGCACCAGAGGCCGCAGACCAGAAGCATCAGGACAGACAATGCAGATACAAAAGCCCTTGGAACATCCCACCCGTACAAATCCATCGTATCGAATGGGACCAGTTCGAGAATGCCGTAGAGGACGCAACCAGGGTCAAGGTCGACTCGAGAACCCGATACGGTGACAAGCAACACACCGGCAGCGAAGAGCGTTGTAAATGCAACTCCGACACTCGCATCTTCCCAAAGCCCCGCCTGGCGAAATAGAAATTGGGTGAACCATACAGTACTCATGGCAGCGACGGTAGCGCCAAGTAAGACGCCAAGACCACCAGGCTGAGCACCAAGAAGCACTGCTACAACAAGCCCGGGAAGAACCGCGTGACTGATTGCATCTCCCAACAAGCTCATTCGGCGAACAACTAAGAGTGTGCCAACGACGGCACAGCATGCAGAAACAACCACTGCGGTTGCTATTGCCCATCCATGCAATGGACCTACCCGTTCAAACCATTGCGTAACACCAGAATCTGCAATGAGAGTAATCACGATTTTCGCTCCGTCGCTGCACAGGCACTTCTTTCGGCATTTTTTCCCTGCAAGCAGTCAGAGGGGAGCAAACGTGTAGCTCTAGTCCGCCATATGATTCCCCGACAAGGTGCCAGAAAAACAGAAACAATTAAGAAGGATGTTGCTGCAAGAACAACTATCGGGCCTGTTGGTAGCTGAACGGCTAAACTACTAATTGTAACTCCCAAGAGCGCACTCATGAGCCCAACACTTCCGGCAATGACCAGCATTGGAACTATTCGCTCTGTCCACTGACGGGCAACTGCTGGCGGAATAACTACGAGCGCTGTTACCAGGACCGCACCCGCTGCCGGCAATCCGACAACAACCATCACCGCGACGAGAGAAACTAATATGAGATCTATTGTGGCTGCAGGCCATCCAGCCGCCGTGGCAAAATCTGGATCGAAGGCAACCATTGTTGCTTCCTTGAGGCCGACCACGATGCACAAAACACTTATTGCGGAAACAGAGCCAAGTAAGATTGCATCATAAGCTGTCAGCGACGCCGTATGCCCAAGGAGAAATCGTTCCAAGCCTCCACTCCCGGGAATTCCACGAGATACCATTCCAGAAATCAATGTAATACCAAGACCAAATGAAACACTAAGCACGATTGCAGTGGCTGCGTCATCACGAGTCCGAGTAAACTTCCGAATAAGAACCAAAAGAACGATCGCAACCATCGCTGAAATCAAACCACCGACAAGAAGAACAGCGAGGTCACGCTGTCCAGTCAAGAGCAAGGCCAAGGCGACGCCGACAAGCGTTGCATGGGCTGCCGCATCACTCACTAAAGCTCGCTTCCGAAGAACTCCAAACGTACCGATCACGCCCGCAGCACAACCGACTGCTGCAACACCTGCAGCTACGACAAAGGTATTGTAAGGAATGAGGGCCGCAACCACAGTCAGTTGGATCATGATGTCCTTCCCCCTCGTTCAACAGCTTCTCCAATTTCATCGAGGACGCTCAGTCGACCGGAGTATGTCATCGTAAGGTTTTCTGGCGTAAGAATTTCTGCCGTAGGGCCAGCGGCAACAAGACGCATATCGATAAGCGCTACTGCATCAAACCATTCGACAGCTGTGCGTATATCATGATGAACCGCAACAACCAGTTTCCCTTGATCTCGAAGACCGCTCAGGATATTGAATATTTGCTCCTGTGAACCTTCATCAACACCTGCCATGGGCTCATCAA
>CAJXFK010000109.1 GCA_913052575.1 uncultured Planctomycetaceae bacterium | reverse complement strand
GAGCACTGCAATCGGCAGCACCGCGACTCCGAAAACTCAGCTTCACCCTCTTATCTGGCTGCTCAATCATAATTGCTGCGACTTGCGTACCCTTCACTGCAAGAGTCAGATTGATGAGGTCTTCAGTGTCAGCCGGCGAGGCACTGACTTCTTTAATGTCTGATTGACGAACTGTTGAAAGAATACAGGCCCCATCGTTGAAGGTTCGTGCTCCTGCAAGTGTTCGTCCAACGAGGTGCAGTCGTGAAAGGGTGTCTTGCTCAAAGAGTTCCCTGTATATAAACGATGGATTAGCACCAGCATCAACAAGACGGGCGGCGACACGAAAGGTCTCACCGCTAGCTGACGGAAAGCGGAATCCTCCAGTATCAGTAGAGAGTCCGGCATAAAGTGGTGTTGCAATCTGCTCAGTAAGTGGAACTCGCAAACGTAAACCAATTTCATAAACGATGCGTGCTGTTGCCTCAGCTGTAGTGTCTTTAAACCAACGGTCTGAGAGGTCGTCCTCACTGACATGGTGATCTACAACAACAACCCGCTCGCGTCGTCGCTTGAGAACTTCTCCCATGGCACCAAGCTGGGCCCAGGCGCTTGTATCAAGCACTACCAGTAGATCACGGTCATCAAGGTCTGCAGGCGCGATGCCTTCTGCTAATGACTCACACTTTCCTCGTGGATCAATCCACTGGAGGTTCGCTGGGGTTTTCTGCGCGTTCACAATCCGAACATCTTTTCCGACGGCTTCAAGAATCCCCGCCATCCCCAGTTCACTACCAAGTGCATCACAGTCCGGTCGAACGTGACTTGTGAGCACAATCCGATTCGATTCATCCAAAACACGAAGAAACGCAGACCAATCGAGACGCATAGAGAACTTCCTTTTCTAAGAGGCAATATCACCGCTAATCTAGCAGAATATTTCGATTTTATCTTAACGCGAAAAACCCGCGGACGTCAGAGAAACTCGCTCATGCTGGAGAGCTTTTAGATTCAGCCGTGACAATGACTCCACCTGCAAGACATCATTACGCAACTGCTCGACAAGAGCCTGAGGTCCCTTAAATTTTTCAGTACCCCGAAGCCGTTGAGAAAAGTTGACTTCGACAACCTGACCATAGAGATCACCCGAGAAGCCAATCAAGTGTGCCTCTACGGTCTGCTCCACCGCACCGAATGTAAGGTTTTTCCCAACATGGATTGCCGCACCATACCGATCACCACATGCTGTCGTAGCAACTCCAGCGTAGACCCCTTCCAGAGGAACTAACGTGTGAACGTCGTGAAGGTTTACCGTAGGAAAACCCAGCTGCGCACCCCGTCGCTGACCTCGAACGACACGGCCTTCAAGGGCGTATGGAAAAACAAGTAGTTCGGCTGCCCTTGCCACATCTCCGTCTTCCAGTAAAGCACGTATTCGTGAACTCGACACAGCAGTTCCATCAACCTGTACTGCTGAAACTTCTGTTAACGCAATTGAGTCTCGCTCCGACCAACGCCGCAAGTGCGCTAACGTTCCCTGTCGATTATGACCGAAATGAAAGTCTTCGCCCTCAACAATAGCGGCTGGATGAAAACACTTGCGCAGTGCCTCTTGGTAGAACTGCTCCGCTGAGAGGTTCAATAACTCTGGTGTCGTCTTTACAACACAAACTGCGTCCAAACCAAGAGCAAGGAGTAAACTCACTCGCCTCTCTATTGTCGTCAACGAAAGCTTTGGCTGGTTGGGGCAAAGCAATGCAGCAGGATGAGGGTCAAACGTTACTGCAATGGATGGCAAACCCAAAGGCCTCACGGACTCAATCAGGCATCTGACTATTTCCTGATGCCCAAGATGTACACCATCAAAGTTTCCAACAGTGATTCCGCAGCCATTTTCAGGCAACGAAACCCCTTCGGTACTACTGAAAACTGTTCCTGAAAATATTCGTGGCACGTGCGCAATATAGAGAAAGCGGTAAATTAGTGGAGAGTTCGTTAAGTTGAATTCATACAAACAAGAAGTGCAACCCAAACACTAACAATACTCATCCGAGTATGATACTACGACCTGAAGAACTCATCCTGCTTTTGAATTGAAGTCGACATGACCATCCAGCCTGACCCAAAACAAATCTATCTGAATGCAGAGATGGCGAGCCGTTTAGCTGGAATTGACATCGGCAGCAACAGTGTTCGACTTCTTGTTGCTGAAGTATTCCGAGGGAGCAGTTACCGCATTCTTGACGAGGAACGTGAACCGACGCGACTCGCGCGCAGCATTGCTTCAGATGGTCGACTGGAAGAAGATGCGATGGAGAGAACTCTTGCCGCACTTGAAACCTTCAAACAAATCGCGGCCGGATACCAGGTTTCAGCACTTCGTACAATCGCCACATGTGCTGTTCGAGAAGCTACGAATGGACCGGAATTTTGTCAGCGAATAGAAAAAGAGGTTGGGCTTAAGGTTGAAGTGATTTCAGGGGAGAGAGAAGCCCGTCTCGCATTCTCAAGCGTGCAACACGCCTTCGACCTCAATGGAAAAAATATTGTTATCGCTGATATCGGAGGCGGTAGCACTGAGATTGTTTTTGCCACCGGCTCTCTTGTGGAATCAATTTTCTCCACGCCACTTGGTGCCGTAAGGCTTACAGAACGATGTGGGATAGGGAGTGGTGCTGAAGGCGTTGAGTTCCAACAGGGACTCATAAAACTTGACAAAGAAATTACGGGATGCCTCAAACGCGAGACGAGCCGTCCCCTGTTTGCACCTCATTTCCTTGTTGGCTCTGGTGGTACGTTCACCACCTTAGCGGAGCTTGTTATGGCTTCAAAAAAAGAGGCTGATATCCCTGTCGCCGGCTACAAGGTTTCTCACGCAGAACTCCGACACCTTCTCGATCAACTCCGAAAAATGTCACTTCGGTCTCGCAAGTCAATGGCAGGCATGTCCTCAGACAGGGCTGATATCATCATTGCGGGGCTCTCAATTATTGACGGACTTCTCAAACGCTTTCGAGTGAACACCATCCTCGTACACACACGAGGAGTTCGAGATGGTCTGATCCGTGAAATGGTTGATGAGTGCTTTGGCGGACAAGCTGATAATCCGGCTGAGAGCGCACAGGCCGTGGAACGACTCGCCGAAGCCTGCTCTGGTGAACTTGAACACGGGCGGACTGTTGCCGCATTAGCTGGCAGAATTTATGACCAGCTTGCCTCTCCTCTGAAACTTCTTCCGTCTGATAGAAAATTACTTGAAACGGCAGCACGGCTACAAGACGTTGGCTATGTCATCAACTACGATCAACATCACAAACATAGCTATCACCTCATTCGTAACAGTCGCCTCCCTGGAATTCTAGGGCCTGACCTCGAAATGATTGCGAATATTGCGCGCTATCACCGTGGAGCATTTCCTAAGAAAAAACATCAGAGTTTTTCGAGACTGTCTTCTGATGACCAGCAGCGGGTTCGTAGCATGGCGGCAATACTACGACTCGCTGGAGGCCTCGACCGCAGCCGTTCACAACAAGTCAAAGATGTACTTGCAAGTATTGATAAAGATGGGGCGAACCTTGTTGTTGTTTCTGACGTCAACCCTCAGGTTGATATCTGGGGCGCAGAACGACGAACTGATCTTTTTGAAAAAGCATTTGATATGCCCGTTCGAATCCGGTGGGCAGAATCAAAACCCGAGGAAGCTTGACTACAAACATGTTGGCACAGTTACAACGATTGAGCCAGACACACCTTCTCACCTGACTTCCTCACAAAACGAATAAACGACACGACCCGCCCTGAAGGAACGGAATTTTCTTAACTCCAGCCTTCCAGTGACTTTCACCGAGTACAGTTAAGGTGAGAAGCGTTTTCATAGGACTTTCCTGACTCCCGTCATTTCGGCCGCAATGCCAACAAAACCATGAACCGTACAAACCATTTTTTGTTCATTTTCACGCTTGCTGTAACCGCCTGCATCACTTCATCGACAGAGGCTGCCAGATGGAGGAAAGCAAAATCTTCAAGTCATCAGTATTCTCGTACCCCTAGAAATCAAGCTCCTTATGAGCCCGGAGCAAGCCCATACGTGACCGGAATAAACAATCGACCTCGCTACTATGAACCGCCGACAGTCCCTCGCACACCGACATGGAAAATGTATGGAACAGAGCCAGGGGTCGCCCCAGGGGACTGGCCACGCTACGCTCCTTTTGGATTCGGTGGCTATCGATTCCCAGCTAGTGGCAATGCGGCATATCGCTAAATAGCCGTGGGGAATGTGGGCCACTTTCTTGGAGGCTCATCAGGCTGTGTCAGATCTACTCGAAATTAATCCGAACGGCCTCTATTGCCCTGCTGGCAACTTCTATATTGATCCATGGCGGCAGGTGTCCCATGCCGTCATCACCCATGCTCATGCTGACCATGCCCGCCCTGGTAGCGAACGTTACCTCTGTGCCTCGTCAGGAAAACATGTCTTACGAACTCGTATGGGAAACAACGCAACTATTAACACCGTAAGATATGGTGAGCGCTTTTCAATTCATGGAGTCGATGTATCGCTGCACCCCGCCGGACATCTTCTTGGTTCCTCACAGGTTCGGGTAAGTCATCGTGGTGTAACCTGGGTTGTGACTGGTGATTACAAACTTCAACACGATTCAACATGCGAGTGCTTTGAGTCGGTTCCTTGTGATGTGTTTGTGACAGAAAGCACTTTTGGACTACCCGTCTATCGGTGGCCAGAACCGGCGACGGTTGCTGATGAAATAAACACATGGTGGAGAGCAAACGCTGACGCCGGTTGTACAAGTGTGCTCTTGTCGTATGCGCTAGGCAAAGCACAGCGGGTCGCATCGTTACTCGATCCATCGATTGGACCTATCTATGGACATGGTGCTGTCATGAAACTTGTTGAGGCATATCGAGCAAGCGGCGTGCGTCTGCCGCCTATTGACCGCATCCCACCGCGAAGCCGTAAGATCGGTGGTGGACGCGGAATCGTTATCGCACCACCAAGTGCGGCAGCAACCAATTGGATCAACCGATTCGGAGAGACATCAATTGCCATGGTATCTGGCTGGATGCTTCTTCGTGGCGTACGTCGTCGACGCGGGTTCCCGAAGGGGTTCATTCTTTCTGATCACGTTGACTACCCGGACCTCATGCAGGCTGTAAAGGCTTCTGGAGCGCAGCGAGTACTCGTCACTCATGGCTTTACTGACATTGTTGCTCGATTATTGACTGAGCGAGGCTATCAGGCAGAGATATTGCCAACACGTTTTATTGGTGAAGAGCGTCCTGATCGTAGTGCCGTTGATAAAAATCTTGAAGACGACATGCAAAGCCCAGAGAGTGAATAGAGTCACTGAGAACAGGTACCTCTGTAGGATTTCACATGCAACGCTTTTCTGACCTTTATTGGAAACTCGACAGTACAACCAGTACCAATCAGAAGGTTGCAGCCCTGAGGGATTACTTCGGTTCCGTGCCACCTCAAGATGCAGCATGTGCCCTTTCAGTACTTTGCGGAGCCAAGCAGGTACGGGCGATATCCACCCGATTACTAAGGGAGTGGGCTGCCGAAGCCGCAGAACTCCCCCTCTGGCTTGTCGAAGAGAGCTACGCTCATGTTGGCGATCTTGCTGAAACGCTCGCACTCATCTTGCCAGAGCAACTCACGAACCTCTCTGGTGGCTCTGGCACCACCGCCGACCAATCTTCCCTCTCACTTTCTCACTTCATGCACGAAACAGTGATTGATCTCAAGGGAAAGCCCGATGTTTACAAGCGTCAGAAGGTTGAAGAAACATGGAGGCGACTCAAACCTCGTGAACGTATTGTCTGGCACAAACTGGTAACCGGCGGCTGTCGTGTTGGTGTATCAAGAACACTCGTTGCCAGAGCACTTGCTGAACTTTCTGGTCTCGAACCGACTACTCTTGCTGAACGCATGATGGCTGCGACTATCGAAACTGCGGAAGACTTTCAATCGCTCATTTCAACAGAACCCACTTCCGTTGACGGTCTTCGCCCCTACCCGTTCTTCCTGGCCTCCCCGATGAGTGGCGAGGTCCATGAACTCGGATCAATCACGGAATGGCAAGCGGAGTGGAAGTGGGACGGCATGCGTGCTCAAATTGTCCGCAGATCTGCTGGTATCTCAATTTGGAGCCGGGGCGAAGAGCAAATGAATGATGCTTTCCCTGAGATTGTAAATGCCGCAGAATCTCTGCCTGATGGCACGGTCCTCGATGGTGAACTTCTCGCAGCTCTGCCGAATAATCTCCTGCCATTTTCTATGTTGTCGAAGAGGGCGAGTCGGAAACGTGTCGGGAAAAAAATCCTTACTGAAATACCGGCCGTTTTTGTTGCATACGACCTCCTTGAAGCACACGGGAAAGACATTCGATCAGAGCCCATTTCTTTCAGGCGCAAAGAACTTCTGGCCATTGTGCCAACTGGCTTTGAAAAAAGACCCGCACCTGCTGGAGGGGTGGTGAAGCTAAAAGTTGGGAATGGAAATACAAACGACAGACTTTTTCATTCTCCGCTTGTCCCCGGTGGAACATGGGACGAACTTGGCTGTGCGCGACAGAATGCTCGTTACCGTGGCGTCGAAGGGCTCATGCTCAAACGAACAACAAGCAGCTACGCTCATGGAAGGCAACGGGGCGATTGGTGGAAGTGGAAGGTCGAGCCACTCGAAATCGACGCTGTCCTGCACTATGCCCAGGCAGGCCATGGGCGACGGGCGGGTCTCCATACTGATTACACACTTGGGGTCTGGGATGGAAATCAGCTTGTCACCATTGCCAAAGCCTATAGTGGGTTAACCGATGAAGAACTTATAGAAATTGATAAAATTATTCGTAGCACAACGATTGAGCGGCATGGGCCTGTCCGAATTGTGAAACCGACTCTCGTATTCCAACTCGCTTTTGAAAATGTATCGAAATCAACTCGTCACAAATCTGGTATTGCTGTTCGTTTTCCAAGAATTGCCAGATGGAGGCGAGACAAATCGCCTCATGAGGCCGCAACCCTCTCAGACCTGAAAGCACTTCTTGAACAGATAACAGGCGAGTAGACAGCGTGAAACAAATGCCTTCAGCATCACAAACGAAGAGTTCTCGAAAGTTGCCACGAGCGAAACAAAGTTCCGCACGTCAAAAAAGTGGTCATGCTCCAGAATCAAAGATCACTCCGACTGATTTGTTTGCACGCTTTACACAATGGTTCCTCAACCGAGATCAGAAACCATTCGCTTTCCAACAGGAAGCGTGGAAAGCGATGGCCGCTGGCAATGACGGCCTTCTTCATGCTCCAACTGGCACTGGTAAAACGCTTGCCGCATGGCTCGGCGCACTCTGTCGAAGCTCTATACTTCCCACTCAATATGAGAAACCTGGCATTCGAATCGTCTGGATAACTCCACTCCGTGCATTGGCAACCGATACTGCCCGTGCGCTCGAAGAACCACTCGCGGATCTTACCGGTGCGTTTGGGAGGTGCTGGCAAGTGGGTACCAGAACTGGTGACACCTCGGCGGCTGATCGCCGTCGACTTCGACAAAACTGGCCCGAGGCTCTCATAACCACACCGGAGTCGCTTTCAATTCTTTTGTCACTCGAAGACAGCCAAGAAATATTTGCTGATCTTGATACTGTTATTGTCGACGAATGGCACGAACTTCTGAGCACAAAGCGTGGCGTGCAAACCGAACTTGCGTTATCGAGGCTCAGAGCCATTCGCCCTCAAGTGATTACATGGGGATTATCGGCAACACTTTCAAACCTTGACGAGGCCGTTACCGCACTTGTCGGGCCACAACGAAGCAGACATGCACACCTTATAGAAGCAAATGCACCCCGAAAACTTGAATTTTCTACACTTATTCCAGAACCAATTGAGCGATTCCCCTGGGCAGGCCACCTCGGGCTCCGGCTTCTCCCACAAGTTATCGAAGCACTGGAACATGCAACGACAACACTCGCATTTACAAATACTCGCTCGCAGGCTGAGCGTTGGTATGATGCCATTCGAAACGCCAGGCCAGACTGGAAAGACAAATTAGCATTGCATCACGGTTCTGTTGACCGTGAATTACGCAATGGAGCGGAGGCAGGACTTCGCGATGGCACTCTCAAGTGTGTTGTTGCCACTTCGAGCCTTGACCTTGGTGTTGATTTCGGCCCCGTTGAACAAGTTCTTCAAATTGGAAGCCCAAAGGGAATCGCACGAATTCTTCAGCGGGCTGGTCGAAGTGGTCATGCCCCAGGTGCCGTTGGCCGTCTCATCTGCGTACCGACGCATGCCCTCGAACTTATTGAATGTGCTGCCGCCAGAATCGCCGCAACCGCTGGTTCCATAGAACCAAGACGTCCACTCACGAATGCCCTCGACTGTTTATCACAGCACATCGTCACAGTTGCCTGCAGTGGTGGATTTCGTGAACAGGAACTCTTCGAAGAAGTGCAAGGAACGGTGGCGTTTGCAGGTCTCGACAAACAGTCCTGGCACTGGGCACTCGACTTCGCCGCCCGAGGCGGTCATGCTCTTTCCGCATACCCTGACTACTGCCGAATCAAAGAACGCTTTGGGCGTTGGTACATTGCCAGCCCGGCACTCGCTCGCCGACACCGGATGAATATTGGAACAATCACGTCAAATGCAACGGTCAATGTAAAATGGTGTCGCGGTGGTCGACTAGGCACTGTTGAAGAAACATTCATCAGCCGGCTCAATCCCGGAGATCGATTCCTTTTTGCGGGTCGCCCACTGAAGCTTTTTCGTTTTGACGGCCTCACAGCCTGGGTCAAACGGTCTCGGGGCAGTCATGGAATTCAAGTTCCTCGTTGGAACGGTGGCCGCATGCCTCTATCAACTCTTCTTTCTGCAGCGGTCCTTGAACAAGTTCGACTGGCAGGAGAAAGTCGCCATGATTCACCCACACATCCACCACCTCAGGCCTTACCTCTAGAAACAAAAGCGGTAGCACCGCTCCTTGCAACTCAAGCACAATGGAGTCGCCTGCCCTCAGAAGACACGCTTCTTATCGAGCGAACCCGCAGTCGTGATGGACATCATCTTTTCATTTTCCCCTTCGAGGGTCGACTTGTACATGAGGGGTTAGCAGCACTCATTGCTTGGAGAATTGCAAACCAGACACCAAGCACGCTCACGCTTGCATCAAACGACTGGGGGTTTGAATTAACTGGAGCAAAACAACTCAAACTGGATACACGTGACTTTCGACAACTCTTCAAACCTGGACAATTACTCGAAGATCTATGCGCATGCCTCAACGGAACGGAAATGGCCAAACGGCAATTCCGTGAAATTGCTCGCGTCGCCGGACTCATTCAGGGAGGCACTCGATCGGCAAAACAAACACAAGCATCGGCCGGTTTAATTTTTGATGTACTCAGCGAGTATGACACTGAAAACCTGCTCCTCAAACAGGCTCGTCAAGAAGTACTGGAGCAGCAGTTTGAATTCCAACGGCTTTCTGAATCACTTGATGCAATTGCTGAAAAAGAGATTGTGGTTATTGATACCCCACGGCTTTCTCCTCTTGCCTTTCCAATTTGGGCAGAACAGATTCAGTCACGACTCACGACCCAGAACTGGCGAGAACGAATCACTCAGATGGCTGAAGAACTTGAGCAAGCGGCACACGCATGACACAGAAAGTTTCATCGTCGTCATTGCCCTCGCAAGACCCTCAAAGCGTACGGATTGCTATCGCTGAAGGTGGAACCCTGCCCACTGATGCAGACATCGTACTGCTTGCTGGTCGCGCAGCGTTTCTCCCGAAAACA
>CAJXFK010000108.1 GCA_913052575.1 uncultured Planctomycetaceae bacterium | reverse complement strand
TTTTCTAACAAAATCAGTCTTTTTTTTTACAGAATCCACCATAAGAACTCTTTGGTATCCAACTATAGAAAGCAAAACTCCTGGTAGGCCAAGCAGGGGATCGATTGTCGAAGGAGTAGTGATGCCACGGTGATCACAGAACGCTTCCCAGTCATCGAGGTAGGCAGCAAGTTGATCTTGGTCGAGTCTTCGGCCCGTTGGAACTGCGGAGCCACTTACTTCAAGAGTGATTTGCAGACTGCCCCGCTTGATACGTTCTCGGATGATTGCTTCGATTCGCGGTTCGAGAAGATGAAACCCCTCGCGGGTGCGAATGCTACACTTCAGATGTCGGTGATTCACACTGCGAATCTCTACCCTGCAGGCAACTCCTTGATCATCGGCAAAGCCTTCACCGCATCCCGTCATGCTGCGGGCCATGATAGTTCTCCAGGATTATTCGGCTGGTTTCTCAGATGACTGAGATTCTTTCGACGATGACGAAGGTTGTGACTTTTTGGCTGCCTCTGCCGTATTCGGCAGATTTGTTTCCGTAGGATTAATGTCTGAGCCGGATTTCAATGCGTCATTTCCATCGGACGTTTTTGTGTCAGTTGGATTTTCAGTGGAGTCGCTTCCTGGCTCTTGACTCAGTTCCGGACCTGGCTCTTGACCCAGCTCCGGCGGAATTGCTTCAGTCGTACCAAGACCTTCCATAGATTCCGGTGCCGCCGCCCCAAGGTCTGTACTGAAGAGAGACTGCTGCGTACCTAGCACATTGATCGAGAGAATGCACAGCAAAATCCAGAAGGTTGCAACACCGATTGTGATTTTCGTGAAGAGGTCACCAGCTTTCGTGCCAAATGCACTTTGGCCACCCATCCCACCGAGAGCACCAGCAAGCCCGCCACCGCGGCCTCGCTGAATAAGTACTAGCAGGATGAGGAAGATCGACGTGGCAACGAGCATGAAGCCAAGAATAAAGCGAACGAACATGAACATTGCGAATGAATTCTCCAAAAACACAAAGGTATCAGGGTCAGCTGAACTACGAACAATGTATCGTCCGCGGCCATTCTGGGCTATCCCGATGAAACGAAATCAGCTCGCGTCGGCAAAATGCTTGGCAATTGCCAAAAAGTCATCAGCTTTAAGGCTTGCACCCCCAACCAAGGCACCATCGATATCTTGCTGAGCCGCAAGAATACCAGCATTATCAGGTTTCACGCTGCCACCATATTGAATCACGACCCTATTTGCCGTTTCTTCGTCAGTAAGATTGGCAAGTTGCTGCCGGATTAAAGCGTGAACTTCCTGAGCCTGTTCTGGCGTGGCGACCTTTCCAGTTCCTATGGCCCAGACGGGTTCGTAGGCAACAATGGACCCAGTCAGATCTGCCGAGCTGAATCCTTCAAGTGAGCCCTTAATTTGCTCAGTAACAACTGCGGCCGTGCGATTCTGTTCTCGCTCCTCAAGGGTCTCGCCAACACAAATAATAGGAGTCAGGCCGGCGGCAAGTGCAGCTTTGGCTTTTCCATTAACTATTGCGTCATTTTCACCAAAGAGCGTTCTTCGCTCAGAGTGTCCTACGATGCATGATGAACAGCCAATATCTATGAGCATCGCTGGAGCAATCTCACCAGTAAAAGCACCCTTCGGTTGGTCGTGAAGGTTTTGTCCACCGAGGCCAACGCCGGATGGACTTTCACCCTTACTGATTTTGAGAGCGTTGGCGACTGGAGAAAGGTAGATTGAAGGTGGGCAGAGAATGAGATTGCAGCCAACGGATGAAGTGGCACCGGAGGCGACAGCTTCGGCGAGAGCGACTGCTCCGGCACGGTCAAGGTTCATCTTCCAGTTGCCAGCGACTATACGACGACGAATGCCCATTCTCATTCCTTTGTTCTTGTAGATCAGGTGAACTTGCGTTTTATGAAATCGCAGTCTAGTGCCAAAACGCACTCTGGACTAGGCGTTGCTCCGGCATTTGTCTCGGATGCCAATGTGTAGTGTTAGCCCACCAGACTCGCGCCGGCATAACTGCCGAGAATAGCAACACGTGTGCATCTTTTTTCAAGTGAAGCGATTGCTCGTCTGACGCGAAGATCATCGCGGTGACCATCGAGTTCAACAAAGAAAATATAGCCCCGCTTCTCACCAGGAAGTGGAAAAGACTCTATCCAGGTTAGGTTTAGTTTCTGTCTCTTTGGAATCGCAAGAGCATCTGCGAGTCCTCCAGGACGGTGCTTTATCTCAAACATTAACGCAGTCTTGTCACGACCGGTTCGTTTGGCATCGGCATGTCCGATTACAGCAAAGCGGGTTGTGTTGCCAGCAATATCCTCAATATTTTCGGCGAGTATGGAAAGGCCGTGATGAATGCCAGCCTGTCGACTCGCGATTGCCGCTGCTTTTTTCTCATACGTTGCCTTTTCAGCCGCGGCACTGGTACTGGTAACCTCAATTAATTGAGCATTCGGAAGATGTCTGGCGAGCCAGTTTCGGCATTGTGAGAGTGCCTGTGGGCGGCTGTAGACTTTTCGTACGTCGTGACGTTCACAGGCAGCAAGCAGATTGTGATGAATGCGTAACGGCACTTCAGCACAGATCTTAACAGCCATTCGCGATAAGTTGTCGAGCGTGTCTGCAATGCGTCCATCGGTTGAATTTTCAAGAGGCACAACGCCGTAGTGAGAATGACCGGCATGAACCTCTTCAAATGCTGCTGAGATACTTGAGACTGGTACAAATTCAACCGCGTTGCCAAATCGGTGAAGCGCTGCAAGATGGCTGTATGTCCAGGCGGGACCGAGATGGGCTACTCGTAGATGCTGTTCGATTGCCCGCGACCCTGAAATAAGTTCACGAAAAATTGATTTAAGACTATCGTCAGCAAGAGGTCCCTCGTTTGCATCGGCGACCCGGTCCAAGACAAGCTCTTCCCGAGACGGATCGTATGTGACTTCACCGCTTGCAGATTTAATGTGACCAATTTCTCTGGCAACGTCAGCGCGTTTGTTCATGAGTGCAACAAGTTCATGATCGATTGTGTCGATTCGCTTCCGCAAGGTGGTTAAGCCAGGCTTTCTCTTGGTGGTCTTTTTGCGGGAAGCTTTGGACGAGTGTGATGCCATGATGTTCACTCAAGTTGAATCGAAAAAGTTGTGCCTAAAAAATCAATTGGTCGGGAATACACCATACCCCACGTCTGTGCGTTTGGATGTGCTGCATCGTCGAAGATTACGAGAATTGCACACGCACAGGGTAGACCGTCAAAATGGCAGTCCTTGGATTACTTGGACCGCCGTAACCCCACTGTACCTACTGAATTGTTGTCGTAAACACGCTGTTTTATCAGTTTTGAGCAGTGTAGCCATCATTAGCAGGGGTTTGGTGTCTATGGCACGGGCTTTGCAATCTTCTTCTTGGGTCGGGGTAGGCCGACAAAACTGGCCTCAGAGACGAGTGAGAAGCGGCGGCTAATCACTTTCCCGAGCAGTGGAAGACACTGGACGGTCATCCGTCAGAATACACGCGTTTGGACATTGAAGGAGGAGCACAAACATGGCAACAAAACAGGGTGAAAAAATAATTGGCATCGACCTCGGAACAACAAATTCAGTTGTCGCGGTCATGGAAGGTAAAGAGCCGAAGGTTATCGCGAACAAAGAGGGTAATCGTCTGACTTCTAGTGTTGTGGCTTTTAATGACAAAGGCGAGACGCTTGTTGGAGATATTGCACGGCGTCAAGCGGTGACAAACCCAACACGCACGATTTACTCGATCAAGCGTTTTATGGGCCGTCGTCATAACGAGGTTGCAAGCGAAGAGAAGATCGTTCCATACGAAGTTGTTGGTGGTCCGGAAGATTACGTGAAGGTAAAGGTCGGTGACAAAGAATTTACTCCGCCTGAAATTTCAGCAACGGTTTTACGGTCACTGAAAGAATCTGCTGAAAGCTATCTTGGTCATAAAGTGAACAAAGCTGTTATTACAGTACCAGCTTATTTCAACGATGCGCAGCGACAGGCAACAAAGGATGCAGGGCAGATTTCCGGTCTTGAGGTCATGCGGATTATTAATGAGCCGACTGCAGCTGCACTGGCATATGGCTTGGAAAGTAAAGCGCAGGAAAAAATTGCTGTGTTTGACCTTGGCGGCGGTACATTTGACGTTTCCGTGCTTGAGGTGGCTGACGGTGTGTTTCGTGTAATTAGCACCAATGGTGACACGCATCTCGGTGGTGATGATTTCGATCAGACGCTTATCAACCACGTGGCTGAACAGTTTCAGAAAGAGCAGGGCATTGATCTCCGAAAAGACACGATGGCGCTGCAGCGTCTTCAAGAAGCGTGTGAGAAAGCGAAGAAGGAGCTGAGTTCGGCGCAAAGCAGTGATATTAATCTGCCGTTTATTACTGCAGACGCCTCCGGACCAAAGCATCTTCAAATTACAATTACTCGCGCACAGTTCGAAGAAATGTGTGATGGGCTCGTTGAAAGGTGCCGAGGACCAGTTGTGCAGGCTCTCAAAGACGCAAAGCTGGATCCTAAAGATATTGACGAAGTGGTTCTCGTCGGTGGCTCTACTCGAATTCCAAAGGTTCAGGAACTCGTTAAAAATATCTTCGGGAAAGAGCCACACAAGGGTGTGAATCCAGATGAGGTTGTGGCATTAGGTGCTGCGATTCAAGGTGGTGTCTTAGCTGGCGACGTTCAAGATGTTCTCCTGCTGGATGTGACGCCATTGAGCCTTGGAATTGAAACAGAGGGTGGTCTGTTTACGAAGTTAGTTGAGCGGAACACAACGGTTCCAACTGAACGGAAACAGGTCTTCAGTACAGCGGCTGATAATCAAACAGCAGTGACTGTGAGCGTGTATCAAGGTGAGCGGTCGATGGCCAAAGATAATCGACTGCTCGGTCAATTCAATCTTGAAGGAATTCCATCAGCGCCTCGTGGAACGCCACAAATCGAAGTGAAATTTGATATCGATGCGAACGGTATTCTATCGGTGAACGCGAAAGACCTCGGGTCCAATAAGGAACAGTCGGTCACCATCGAGCAATCGAGTGGGCTGAACGAAGAGGAAATAGAGAAAATGCAAAAAGACGCTGAACTGCACGCCGAGGAAGACAAGCAGAAGCAGCGGTTGGCTGAAGTGCGAAATCGTTCTGAAGCACTCTGTTTTCAGACAGAAAAGCTCATCAAGGAGAATGATGAAAAGCTGTCGGACGCAGACAAGGCTCCACTTGAGGCAGCGATTGCGAAAGCTCGTGAAGCAGCCAAGGGAGAGGACGCTGATGCCGTTCAGTCAGCACACGATGCACTTGAACAGGCTTCACAGGCACTCACGAAGGTGCTGTATGAGTCCCAAGCAGATGGAGCCGGAGGTGATGCAGCGGGTGATGAACCAGCTGGTGCAACCGCAACTTCCGATGACACTATTGATGCTGAGTTCGAGGTGAAACAAGACGAAGACTAAATCGTCCAGCCGAAGGTGTTGATCACAGCGCCTTCGGCTGCCATGTGCTGGGGGTCCAGAATGTAGGGGGAGTGTAAAATTGCTGCGCGCAGACGCGGATTGAAAGGAATGGTCTGATGGCATTTCGATTTGATAAATTTACAATTAAGGCTCAGGAATCGGTTCAGCGTGCAGTGGATCTGGCTGCAGATCGTGGCAACCCCCAGACAACACCAGTGCATCTCTTGTCTGCACTTGTAGCTGAGCAGGAAGGCATTGTCCGTCCGTTGCTGGAAAAAATTGGTGTTGAGCGTGGACATCTCGAGCGAATTATTGAAGCAGAACTTTCGCATCTTCCAAAAGTTGCTGGTGGAGCACAGCCGCAGCCTGATCAGGAACTCATGAAGGTGTTTGAAATCGCAACGTCTGAGTCGGGAACGATGAAAGATGATTTTGTATCAACGGATCATCTACTCATTGCGCTCTCTAAAGCACCATCAAAGGCACAAAACGTTCTGAAGCTTTCAGCCGTCACTGAAAAAGAGCTTCTAGCAGGGTTGCAGGCGGTCCGCGGCAGTTCGCGTGTCACTGATCAGAGTCCAGAAGAAAAGTTTCAGGCACTTGATAAGTATGGCATCGATCTCGTACAGCGGGCGAGCCAGGGCAAGTTGGATCCGGTCATTGGTCGAGACTCGGAGATTCGTCGTGTCATTCAGGTGTTATCACGTCGCACAAAAAACAACCCAGTTCTCATCGGTGAGCCTGGTGTTGGAAAAACAGCTATTGCTGAGGGTCTTGCCCTGCGTATTGTTCAGTCGGATGTACCGGAGACATTACGCAATCGTCGGGTCATAGCACTCGACCTTGGCGCGCTTATTGCGGGAACCAAGTACCGTGGTGAGTTTGAAGATCGTCTCAAAGCAATTCTGCGTGAGGTTGAATCAGCTGCGGGGAGTGTCATTTTATTTATCGATGAACTTCATACTGTGATTGGGGCGGGTGCTGCAGAGGGTGGATCTGATGCGGCAAATCTTCTGAAGCCAGCCCTAGCGCGTGGTGAATTGCGATGCATTGGCGCAACAACTCTCGATGAATTCCGCAAGCATATTGAGAAGGATGCTGCGCTTGAGCGTCGATTCCAGCCCGTGTTTGTTGGGGAACCTTCCGTTGAAGATACGATTGCAATACTTCGAGGCCTGAAGCCTCGGTATGAGGCGCATCATAAGGGCGTGAAGATCAATGATTCGGCACTCGTTGCGGCTGCTGAGTTGTCTTATCGTTACATTGCAGATCGCTTTTTGCCAGATAAGGCAATTGACCTTATGGATGAGGCGACAAGTCGTATTGCGATGGAATTACAGAGCGTTCCGAGTGAAATAGATGAGGTGCAAAGACGCCTCGTACAGCTGGAGCTCGCCGGTCGACAGCTTGCTGAAGAGACAGAGTCGCATGCACAAGACAGGCTCGTTGAGATTGAAAGTGAAGCGGCTGATCTTCGGCAGAAGCTAGCGAGCCTTCGTGAACAGTGGGAAGCAGAGAAGTCTGGCGTTGGGAGTGCCCAAGAACTTCGACAAAAGTTAGATGAGGCACAACTGGCGTTCGATAAAGTTAACGTGCAGGTAAATGAGCGACAATCCCTCGGCCAGTCAGTCAGCGAGGAGATGTATCAACAGCTTTACGAACTCGATGTTGCAAAAAAACAACTTGCATCACGGCTTGAACAAGAAGAGGCAGAGAAAGATGCTGCCGAGAAAGATGCCAGGAAGGAGACAAAGCCTACAAAGCGTCTGCTCCGCCGGTCAGTCGGTCCCGAAGAAATTGCCGAGGTAGTAAGTTCATGGACCGGCATACCGGTCACCCGTCTTGTTGAAGCTGAGAAGGCAAAACTGTTGGTTTTGGAGGAACGCCTCCATCAGCGTGTGATCGGGCAAGAGGAAGCAGTTGAGGCGGTGAGTAATGCGGTTCGGCGAAGTCGGTCGGGGTTACAGGATCCAAACCGGCCCATTGGATCCTTTATATTTCTCGGTCCTACGGGTGTCGGCAAAACAGAACTCTGCAAGGCTCTGGCAGAGGTTCTCTTCGATGATGAGAATGCGATGGTGCGGATTGACATGAGTGAATATATGGAGAAACACACCGTTGCCCGTTTGATTGGTGCGCCACCTGGCTATGTCGGTTATGAAGAAGGCGGACGGCTGACCGAGGCGGTTCGGCGGCGTCCCTATTCAGTTGTGCTTCTTGACGAGATCGAGAAGGCACATCGTGATGTGTTTAATGTACTGCTTCAGGTGCTGGATGACGGACGTTTGACGGATAGTCTTGGCCATACCGTCGACTTTACCAATACGATTGTGGTGATGACGAGTAACGTTGGGAGTCAACTTATTCAAGAGATCACCAAAGAAAAGGGCAGTGAGGAAGAAATCCGTGAAGCGGTTCAAGAGTCTCTCGCAACACGGTTCCTACCAGAATTCCTGAATCGAATTGATGAAACAATTATTTTTCATCCACTTGATCAGCGACATATCCACCGCATTGTTTCGTTGCAATTAGCACAGCTGGTTAAACAGTCGAAGAAAGCAGGAATCACGCTTGAGTACGGAGATGCGGTAGTCGATGAGATTGCCCGATTGGGGTACGACCCGACCTATGGCGCGAGGCCACTCAAGCGAGTAATACAGCAGCAGCTACAGAATTCTCTGGCAAAAGAACTGCTTAGCGGTGCGTTCGTTGAGGGTGATCAGGTCACCATAGACTTTCGTCAAGATGAATTTCTGTTTACAAAGTCAAAGCAATAGGCGGCGTGTTTGGTGGAGCCGTTGACAGAGTCAATACGGAGCGGGTTACGCTTTGCCGTCTTCGATGCCAAGTTGCACGATGAGGTCTTCACACCCCGGGGTCAATTTACGAAGCTTCTCCGCAATGACTTGTTTCTCACTGGTCGTTGCTTTGGTGAGTTTGCTTTGAAGTTTCGTGACTGTTTTGCGGCGATGACGTCGACGCTTAATTTCTTTCATGCGGTTGCTGATGCCACCCATTACGAATCTCTCCTTTATAGTTCTGATTTATTTTTATACTGTAAAGTAGTAAAGTTCGGGCGTCAAAGGTAACCACTGTGGCTCGGGCACGAAGCGATGTAAGATCATGTATGCATCGGCCGGAATTCCGGTCGATGTGTCACTCGGACGGGTGGCAGAGCGGTTGAATGCACCGGTCTTGAAAACCGGCAGACGTGAAAGCGTCTCGTGGGTTCAAATCCCACCCCGTCCGCTTTCTGGTGTGTCCGGAGTCATTCATGATCTGTTCCTACGGATGTCTTCGGCGTTCTGTCTCCACGAGCAAGTTCGCCAAGTCGTCGTGCGAGAAACTCATGAGAAATTTGAATTGCTTTTTCCCGACTCCTCGTGTCGTAATCCCAGTATTCTTGGAGTATCTGTTCGCATGCGGGAAAATGAGTGCCATCGTCGCCTATCCGCTGCCGCAAGGTAGCAAGCCGAGCCTTTAAGTCGGCGACAAGGTCAGTGTTCTCGGGGTTATCGTATACGTTGATCGTTTCAGCAGGGTCACTGACAAGATCATAGAGTTCCCAGCCCGGTGGCGTGCGGTAGCCTCCGTCATAGTTGCAGCCATAGTAGAAGATAAGCTTGTGCGTTTTCGTTCGAATACCGACGTGTGCGGGGTTGTCGTGATGGGCCATGTGCATCCAGTACCGATAGTAGGTTTCCTTCTTCCAGCTATCGGGTTCGTGGCCGGTTTCAAGCAGCGAGCGAAATGATCGTCCTTGGATCGTACTTGGAATGGTTGCTCCAGCGTATTCCAAAAGCGTAGGGGCGAAGTCGACGTTCTCAACAAGTGTGTCAAACCGTTGTCCGGGTTTCACCCGTTTTGGGTAACGAATCATGAGTGGCATTCGCTGAGACTGTTCATACATCCACCGCTTGTCCTGGTAGTCGTGTTCCCCAAGCATGAAGCCTTGGTCCGCGGTGTACACGATGATCGTATTGTCAAGCTGCCCCAATGCATCAAGCTTCTGAAGAAGTCGACCGATGTTGTCATCGATGCCTTTGACGCAACGCAGAAACTTTTTCAGGTACGCGTTGTAGGCGAATTTTTTGTTTTCATGATCTGAATAGTCATTTGGGTCAAAGTTGGCAGGGAATTCATCCGGATATCGTGATGGTAAGTCCCTGAGGTACGAACGGCGAGGGTTCCTGCCGCCGATAGATGTACCAATGTGTGGGACAAGTTCGTCGCGGTCGCCACGAGTAGCAAGTGAGCCGAAGTGCGGGTTCATCTTCCAAAGTGAGGCAGGTGAAGGAATGTCGATATCGGCAAGATATGATTCGTATCGTGGTGCATTGTCAAAGTAATCGTGTGGTGCCTTGTAGTGGTGCATAAGGAAGAATGGTTTTGATTTG
>CAJXFK010000107.1 GCA_913052575.1 uncultured Planctomycetaceae bacterium | reverse complement strand
TTCAACGCGCATATGCCGGCACACCAATTGAAGGGTGGCTTCCATGGGATGAACAAAAGAATGACCCACGGTCAAAAGCCCAGGAAAAAATGCTTGAAGATACGGCTTCACGTATGGCAGAGAAACGAGGTGAAACAGTCGAAAAAGCAATCGCAACCTTTCATTCTGAATTAGCGGTATACAACGCCAAAGTTGATGCCGGCGAAACAATGAAAAACAAGTTTCGACAACTTACTCCACCAATTATTACTCGACCGGCAACACTCGGTCATCAGTTCCCGGAGAATATTTTTAATGCCATGGTTGCACCAGTGACCCCTTTTGGGATTCGTGGAATTATCTGGTACCAAGGCGAACGGAATTCGAAGAATGTTCCTCAGGCTATGCACTATCAACAGCAACTTAAAACACTTATCCACTTTTATCGCAGGCACTGGAACCAAAGATCAGAGGGCCACATGCCAGAGAATTTCCCATTCCAAATAACTCAGCTCCCGAGCTGGCATGCACCACAATCCGAGCCGGTCGAAGGGCTTGAATCACCTTGGGTGGAAAATCGTGAATCTATGCGTCTTGTAAGAGAAAAGATTCCGAACACTTTCATGGCTGTATCTATTGATACAGGGGACGCAGTTGAGCTTCATCCAAAAAATAAAAAGCCAATTGGTATTCGGCACGCTCTCATTGCATTACAGAATACCTACGGGAAAAACGTGATTGGCGAAGGGCCTCGATATCACAGCCATACAGTACACAATGGAAGTGTCCTCATTCACTTTGAGTCCGTAGGATCTGGCCTGCGTGCGGCCCGTTCAGCAGGCCTCAATGCCTTTGCCGTTGCTGGTAGTGATCAAGTATGGCACTGGGCGAATGCCCAAATCAAAGGCAACAAGGTTATTGTTTCTTCTCCAGAGGTCATCGACCCTGTTGCGGTGCGATATGCATGGGCAATGAATCCCTCGCAACGCAATTTGCTTTACAACATAGAAGGCTTACCAGCTTCACCGTTTCGCACCGATAACTGGCCGCTTTTTGACTCAAAGGCGGAAATTATCGAGGTTCAAAAGCCAAAAAAACCGAATGGCTATGTCCCTCATGATTGGGACCGTCCTGCAATGAATCCGTAAATGAAATTTGCCCCTCAAAGACAACCAACTTTTTAATAAATAAACAAGCAAGGAGATGATCTTATGAAATTTTCTTCCTCGACCAGAATTTTCTTCCTCGGACTCATAATGATCGGATTTACAAACCCGGCACCTGCTGCACAATTTTGGAAAGACCTGTACGAACCACAGATTTTCGATGACATGCCCTGTCGAATCATGCGGCCACTATCTCTCAATGCTGAAAAAAAATATCCCGTTATCGTTTCACTCCATGGTGGGGGTGGCAGGGGTAAAGACAATGAAAAACAACTCAAAGACTGGAATTCCCAGCTGAGCGAGGAGCAAAGACGAAGAGACCACCCTTGCTATGTGATTGCTCCACAAGCAAATCAATTATGGAATGCCGACCATCTTAGAAAAATAAAAGCTCTTATCAGCACCCTCCCTTCGGTTGACATGAATCGAATCTATATTCTTGGACATTCAATGGGTGGTCACGGCACTTACATATTCATTCAACTCGACCCAGACTTCTTCGCAGCTGCCGCACCATCAGCTGGCAGTGGGCTGAAAAGCACTGAACCATTTATTGATCCACCAAAAATAAAAGATGTTCCGATCTGGGCGTTTCATGGCAACGAAGATAGCGTCTGTCCGATCGAAAAAGACCAAGAAGTATTTGACGAAATGAAACAAATTGGTGGCAACATGAAGTTTACTATTTGGCAAGGGGACAATCATGGAGTATCAGGAAAGTTTATTCCTGGTTCAAAAAATGGTGTGACCTACACAAGTAACGATCGCTGCGACCATGAGCCCCACTTCCTGACATGGCTATTCGCTCAGTCGAAGTGACTGCATGAAAACGATCACCACCGAAAGACTTATCGTTACCCGGTACAACCAACGAGAGTCCGAAGAATTTCGGCTGCCTTCTCAACCTCACCGAGATTGACCCACTCATCAGCCGTATGTGCTTGGGCAATTGAACCAGGCCCGAAGACAACACATGGCAGTCCCGCCTCGGCATAAACACATGCATTGGTCCCATAACGAGCAACTTCTTCAACCGCCTTCATACCAGTATCAGTTACAGCCTTTCGGAGTCGCGCAGCAGCTTCAGCCGATCCAACCCCTTCGCTTGAAAGGCCGGCACTCGCAAGAAATGGTTTCTCATGCTCAATGATATCCACTGGGCAATTCTCCGAAATATAATTCATCACTTCCCGCCGTGCTGCAAGTGGATCTTCACCTGGCACTAATCGTCGATCAACTTCAAGGACAACGCTATCGGGTACAAGATTCACACCCACACCACCATGTATTGTTCCGACACTAAGTGTTGGCCCACCACAAGGATGTGATGTTTCCCGGAGGGAAAGGTCACTCGCCAACGATTCAAGCAGCAACGCAACTCGAGAAGCAGAATAAATCGCATTCACCCCTTTCTCTGGGTAGGAACTGTGACACGATCGACCACATACTTTTATACGCCACCGAACAGCGCCTTTGTGCTGTGTGACTAAGCGAAGGTTTGTTGGCTCAGCTACAACGACTAGATGAAAGCCTACAGCAACTACTTTTTGCAACAATTCTTTCGCAGTATCGTCGCCTTCATTGCTGCTTTCACTATCATCCGAACGAAGCAAATTTGTAAATGCTTTGGCACCAGAAAAACCAAACTCCTCATTGACACTTGCAACAAAAACGACCGAAGCGTGTCGTGTCTCCAGTACAGACAATTGTTCAAGTGCCGAGACCATTGCAGCCATTCCTCCTTTCACATCACAGGAGCCCCTACCATACAAGTGGCCTTTCTCAATAACTGGCACAAATGGTTTGATCGTCATCCCACCTACAGGGACCGTGTCTTGATGTGCATCCCACAGAAATACTGGTGCATCCGGTATCGTCGCTGGCAGAATGGCTATAATATTATCTCGCCCCGGGGACACAGTCTGCCGAACTGGGTTAAGTCCAATTTTCGAAAGCCGTCCGAGGAGGTAATCAGTCACTCTTCCTTCAAGATAGTCCGGCCCCGTAACGATGCGACCCATCGGATTTACGCTAGGAAGGCGAACAAGATCAGCCAAGATTCGAGTGGTATCAAGCATAGTACGCTTTAAATTAGCAGTTTTCTCGATGAATTACTGAAAAACAATCACGAGAGACGCTCGCTCCTTTGGCTTGCAGACTACATAACGAAGGGTCCAAAAAAGTGGTATGCAGTGCATTTCCGTTGCTAGTATTGCACTTTTTTTTAAAAGTTAACAAACGTCTCATTGAATTGATTTTCCCTTTTGCTTTCTGCTTCCCTCAACATACAGACAGCGATAAGATAGGTCATGGAAACTATACTCCCTGTTTTGCTTTTCGTTGTCATTGCTGCAGCAGTTTCTGTGAGCCTTCTTGTTCTTCCTCTCGTAGTTGCACCAAGACGAAAGAGTGCTGTGAAAGAGATGCCGTACGAAAGTGGCATGGATCCCGTTCATGATACCCGTCGACGGTTTGACGTACGATTCCATCTTGTCGCTGTGACTTTTCTTGTTTTTGATGTTGAATTACTTTTTCTCTATCCATGGGCTGTTGCAAGTCGATCGCCTGCAGGCATCGATGCCGCTGTCGCTGAAGGAATGATTTCGGGAAGAGGACTTGCTTTTGGTGGTGGCCTTGTCTTCATTCTTCTTATGGTTGTGGGCTTTGCGTATGACTGGCGAAAAGGAGTATTCCGATGGCGGTAACTCAATCAGAATCACCTAGCCTAGAACTTCCAGAGAATGTTGTTGTGAGCCGACTCGATGAGCTCGCAAGTTGGTGTCGTAAAAATAGTTTGTGGCCAATGCCATTCGCAACTGCTTGTTGTGGCATTGAACTTATGGCAACAGGGGCTGCGAAACACGATCTATCTCGGTTTGGTGCCGAAGTTTTTCGATTCAGCCCTCGTCAATGCGACCTGATGATTGTTGCGGGACGCGTCGTCATGAAGATGCTCCCAGTCCTTCAGCGCATATGGCAACAAATGCATGAACCAAAGTGGTGTATATCGATGGGTGCCTGTGCAAGCACGGGCGGAGTTTTCGATACATACGCTGTTGTTCAAGGTATTGACCGTTTTATTCCTGTCGACATGTATGTACCAGGCTGCCCACCGCGTCCGGAACAGCTGATTCAAGCGATCATCGACCTGCAAGACAAGATTCAGGAAGAAGGGACAATCGCTGGACGGGAATTTAATACACGTCAGCGTCAAGAAAAAAAACGAGCTTTAGTAGAATATCCTGAGACCCTCACTCTTGATGCGTCTCGTAACCCAAATCTACAGCGTGAACTTTCGAAATCAGCTAGTAATCTCAACTAATTTTACGTTTCCTTATTTATTGTAAACGCGATGACGAACACTTCTGATACAGGCACGGAGACCGTAATTGAAAATGCTCATGTGCGTGTGCTCAATGCATTCTGTGGGCCCGTTGAATCTTCAATATACCGAAAGCAACAGCGAGTGATCGTGCCAACTGAGAAGTCTTTCGATGCACTTTCTCTCCTCAAAGATCGCGGCTTCGATCTCTTCATTGATGTTACATGCGTTGACTATCTCGAATATCGTAAGGCCAAGCACCGGTATGGATTGGTTTACTTGTTGGCTTCCACGATGAACACCGAAAGACTCACGGTGCGACTTTTTGTCGATGATCCTCAACCCACAGTTGCAAGCGTTGTGCCTTTATGGGAAGCAGCAAACTGGTTGGAGCGTGAAGTATGGGATCTTTTTGGCATTAATTTCACAGGCCACCCTGACTTGCGACGCCTTGTCATGCCAGAAGAATTTACGGCTCATCCTCTTCGTAAAGATTATCCACTCCAAGGGCGAGGGGAACGTCACAACTTTCCAGTCATTACTCGCGACCATAGCTGAACCCTTTTGCCAACTATCTCTATGCCTACTGCCCAACCAGAAATTGAATCTTCATCAGAGGCAAGAAGCGAAGACTATCTTTGGACCTTGAACTTCGGACCACAGCACCCAGCAACGCATACGACATTACGGCTTGTTTTAAAACTTGAGGGCGAGCGGGTTGTTGATGCTGTTCCCGAGATGGGCTATCTCCACTCTGGCTTTGAAAAAATTGCGGAGCACCTCACTTTCAACCAGTACGTTACTGTTACTGATCGGATGAACTATATTTCTCCGATGGCAAACAATGTGGCCTGGCATCACTCTGTTGAAACTCTTCTTGGAGTCACCCTGACACCACGTTGCACATACATCCGAACGATTGTTGCTGAACTTGCACGGATCAGTGATCACCTCTTAAGCAACGGGGCAGTTGGCCTTGATACTGGAGCCTTCACTTACTTTCTCTATGCCTTCTACCAGCGGGAAGTAATCTATGACATCTTTGAGACGCTTTGCGGGGCACGATTTACGAATAGCTATACTCGCGTCGGGGGTGTTTCACACGATTTCACTCCCCTTGTCATTGAAAAGATTCGGGCATTCGTAAAGACATTTCCGAAAACGCTTAACGACATGCAGCGATTACTTAACCGCAATCGTATCTTTGTTGATCGAACACAAGGTGTTGGCATACTCACAAAAGAGGAAGCTATTAACCGAGGCGCAACTGGCCCCGTTGCTCGGGCAAGCGGTGTTACCCGGGATCTTCGGCGAGACGATCCCTACCTTGCATACAGTGACTTTGACTTTCAGATTTCCTGTGCCTCAGCTGGTGATTGCTACGCGCGGTATCTCATTCGGATGCAAGAAATGCGAGAAAGCCTCAAAATCGTTGAGCAGGCTATTGAGCATCTTCCAAGCGGCCCTGTGAATGTTGGTAACGATGAAAGAACTACTCTTCCAACAAAAAATCAGGTGTATTCAACAATCGAAGGAACTATCTCTCATTTTGAACTCAGCATGAGTAACAGGGGATTCGAAGTTCCGTGTGAAGAATCGTATGCCGCCATTGAGGCACCAAATGGTGAGCTCGGCTTTTATATTGTTGGTGATGGTGAGGATCAGGCTTACAGAGCTCGATGCAGGCCTCCTTCTGTTTTGAACTTTGCAATGTTCCCACATCTTATTCGGGGACATACGCTTTCGGATGTCGTGGCGGTGCTTGGAAGCCTCAATATCATTGCCGCGGAGCTTGACCGATGATTGCAAATCCCAGAATTCTTACCGACGGCATGGTTGCACGGATCGAGTCTTTGGCTTCGCGGTACCCAACCAAACAAGCCCTTACATTGCCCGCACTTCATATTGTTCATGATGAACTGCGACATGTTCCACTAGAAGCTGTTGTAGAGATAGCAAACCTACTCGATCTCGCCCCGGCAGAAGTTCAGGACACTCTTACTTTTTACCAATTTTTCTACCAAGAGAAGCCACACGGGAAAGTTCGAGCGTTTGTATGCCGCTCCATTTCATGCGCGCTTCGCGGTGGCGAACAAGTGCTTGATCATTTGTGCAAAAAGGCCGGAATAAATCCCGGTGAAACAACCTCTGACGGCACCATTACTATCGAGGCTGCCGAGTGTCTTGGTGCCTGTGACTTTGCACCTTGCATGCTGGCAGGCAGCGACTTGCATAAAGATCTTACGCATGAAAAAGCAGATGCATTTCTCGAATCCGTTAGGAGGCAAAACGGATGAAGTCCTTTCATACATTTCGACCCGTACTCCTCGAAGCTGCTGGTATTGAGGATGGTTTTAGTATTGAAAGCTACCGCAGTCGTGGTGGATACGCCCCGCTTGAAAAGTTACTTGTAGAGAAAAAGCCGGCTGAAGTTGTTGAATTGGTAAAATCCTCTGGCCTTCGAGGGCGAGGTGGGGCTGGCTTTATGACCGGCTTAAAGTGGACGTTTCTTCCAAAAGATCATCCCGGGCCAATCTATCTATGTGTCAATGCAGATGAAAGTGAGCCAGGCACATTCAACAACAGAATCCTGATGGAAGACGACCCCCACCAAGTCCTTGAGGGGATCATAATATCGGCCTATGCCACACGAGCCAGTACTGCATATATATACCTACGATATGAATATCCAAAGAGCTGGGATGCGCTTCAAAAAGCCATTGATGAAGCATACGAGGCTGGGCTTCTTGGCGACAACATTCACGGCAGTGGATTTTCTCTCAACATATACCTTCACCGTGGCGCGGCTGCTTACATCTGTGGTGAAGAAACTGGTCTGATTGAGAGCCTTGAAGGCAAAAGAGCATGGCCTCGAATCAAGCCTCCCTTCCCTGCGATAGAAGGCGCATTCCGGAAGCCCACGGTTGTAAATAACATCGAGACAATGGCATGCGTAGCACAGATTGCCAGGCGTGGTATTGAATGGTTTCAATCGATCGGTATTCCTGCTGATCCAAATAACCCGAGAGATCCTGGAAGCTACGGACCGAAGCTATATTGTTTATCTGGTCACGTGGAAAAACCTGGGTGCTATGAAGCACCCCTCGGTATCACGGCACGCGAATTGATTGAACACTTTGGTGATGGTGTCTGGAAAGGCCGCCGTGCAAAAGCAGTTATTCCTGGAGGAATCTCCATGGGCTTGATGACGGAAGATGAACTTGACACACCACTGGATTTTGCTGGTCCGGGAACGGTTGGTTGCCTTGGTCTCGGCACAGCAGCTGTCGTCGTCATCGACGACACTGTCAGTATTGTCGATTTCCTACATAATTCATGTCGCTTTTTTGCACACGAATCCTGCGGTCAGTGCACACCTTGTCGAGAAGGCACCAGCTGGTCACTCCGGATGCTTGAACGAATTCGAGCCGGAAAGGGTAGATTACGTGATCTCGATCTCCTTACAGAAATTGGTGACACGATGGGAATGATGCCGGGGTCAACAATCTGCGGCCTTGCCGACGGTGCCGCATGGCCAATAAAGAATTCCATCACAAAATTTCGAAATGAATTTGAAGACTATATCAAACAGACGAATCCGACCGGCTACATGGAAACCGACCCTGTTCCCGCCTTACCGATAGTCACCACTCACTAATTCTTTTACTGCTACCTATTTTTACTATGACTACAGCTATTGTTAACGGTCAGGAAATCGAAATCCAAGCAAACGAACGGCTCAACTGCATTGAAGTTGCCCGCCTCGCGGGTGTCGAGATTCCACACTACTGCTGGCATCCGGGACTTTCCGTTGTAGCCAGTTGCCGTATGTGCCTTATTCAGACAGGGACTCGAAATCCTGAAACAGGCGACATCTCAATGGTTCCAAAGCTTGTACCCGGATGCCAAACACCCGTTAAAGATGGGACGGTTATTGTTACGGACAGTGAGGTTGTTCGTGAAAGTCGCGCCCGCGTCGAGGAAGCCCTCCTTATAGATCATCCGATCGATTGTCCAATTTGCGACAAAGCTGGCGAGTGCCTTCTTCAAGACTATCACTTTGAACACGGACAGAGCGAACGGCGGGCTGACATACATCCATTTAGTAGCCGCCGCCGAGATGTTGGACCGACCGTAACGCTGTTCGTTGACCGCTGCATCATGTGCACTCGATGTGTTCGCTTCACGAGAGAGGTATCCGGGACAGCTGAGCTTATGGTCTCTGCTCGAGGCGCGAAAGAAGAAATAGATACGTTTCCGGGATTTCCTCTAGACAACAAACTATCTGGGAATGTTGTCGACCTTTGTCCGGTTGGTGCCTTGGGTGACAAAGATTTTTTATATCAACAGAGAGTCTGGTTTTTAAAGAAAACGGAAAATGTCTGTGGTGGTTGCGCAACAGGTTGTTCAATAGTGACAGAACACAATCAAGACACTGTGTACCGACTCAAGCCACGAGAAAATCAACATGTAAATAAATGGTGGATGTGTGATGAGGGCCGTTATGGATGGCATCATCTTCACGATGAAACACGAATTGTGGAAGTGAGCCGCCGCAATGATACACATTGGAACACTGTTGAATGGACTCCTGCTCTCAGTCAAGTTCCCAAGGATCTTCATGATGCAGGACGACTAGGTGTTGCTGTCTCGCCTATGCTCACAATAGAAGAAGCTTGGATGCTTTGTGCCGTGGCACGAGCAATTGATCCAGATGCCTATTTAGCCATGGGCCACGTGCCATCAGCCGGCAATGACGAATCCTTTCCTGGAGGATTTACGATCCGTGGAGAGAAGGCTCCAAATCGGATCGGCATTGAAATGATACTGAGTATGTTCGGAGCTCTTACTGAAAACAGTACCGTCTCAGGATGGGATGATTTTCTTGAGCAAGTTCAAACAGGAGCCGTTCAGTCTGCGTGGATTACTGCCGGTTATCCAACGCCCGAAATGTCATGGTGTGATGAACAAACCGCAGCTATTTTTGACAGCACGAACTGCCTTGTTGTTCAAGACTTGTTTCATTCTCCTCTGTCGAAACGTGCTACGTGGTGCTTGCCCGCTGCTGGATTTGCGGAACGTAACGGCACCTGGGTGAATAGTGGGCACAGAGCGCAGACTTTTGAACAAGCTATTCGGCCTCCAGCTGGGGTCTGGCCTGAGGGCCGAGTATTCTGGAACCTTCTTGGGCGACAAGGCCTGTATGATCCTGAGAGTATTCGAGAAACAATCGCTAAAAACTCAGTAGGCTTTGCAGCCCTTTCAGGTGACATACCGTCTCTCGGTGTAGACCTACGATTGCAGCAGTTCGCAGGTACCTGAACCTACAAATAGCAGACCATCACAAGCACCACCCACTCAAAGAATCAATGACCGGACTCCTCCCATCACCAGAAACTCTCGCCGCACTTGTAAAAATCGGTTTCCTTGTTGGTGGCCTCATGACAGCTGCTGCGTATCTAGTTCTGGTTGAGAGATGGATTGCAGCTTGGGTTCAGGACCGATGTAATTTTCAAGCGGATGCGCTGGTAGTGGACGTTGG
>CAJXFK010000106.1 GCA_913052575.1 uncultured Planctomycetaceae bacterium | reverse complement strand
TTCAAAGTCTTCCCGCTGGAATGGTAGAAGCTTCTTTAAAGCCGTACGACGAACATCTTCACTTTCAGCTAGAATCATTTCCCGCATGGCATCAATGCGATCACCTTCGAAGAACATATGTTCGGTTCGAGTGAGGCCGATCCCCTCGGCACCAAAGGCAATTGCCTGACGAACTTGTTCTGGTGTATCGGCATTTGTTCGTAAGCCAAGTTTTCGGTGCTTGTCTGCGAGCTTCATAATAAAGTCGTAATATTGAAAGACTTTTGACTGCTTTGGCTTCATGGTCTTGCTGACTAGAACTTGTTTGAGTTCACTGTCTGCAGTTTCTATATTGCCTGCAAACACCTCACCGTTGCTTCCATTAATTGAAACGGAATCACCTTCTTTGAGCGTCTTACCAGCACACGTAAGTGTCCCCTTGCCGTAATCAATGACGATTTCCCCGGCACCAGCGACACAAACCTTACCCATTTGTCGAGCAACTAAGGCCGCATGGCTTGAAACGCCACCTCGGCTTGTCAGAATTCCTTCTGCGGCAATCATACCGCGAAGATCTTCAGGGCTTGTTTCAACGCGTGCAAGAACAACACGTTCTCCAGCCTCAGCTAACTCTTCTGCTTTTGCAGCAGTAAAGACGAGTTGACCAGCTGCAGCACCCGGGCCTGCAGGAAGTCCGGTAGTCAGTAGACGACCTTCCTTCTTTGCCGCTGCATATGCCTTAAGGTCAAAAATTGGTGCAAGAAGTTGAGACAATGCATCAGGATCAGCTGACTTTAAAGCATGTATTGGCTTCATGAGCTTTTGCTTCACCATGTCATGTGCAATTTTTACGTAAGCAAGAGCTGTTCGCTTACCGTTGCGAGTCTGAAGCATGTACAGCTTTTTCTTCTCAATGGTGAATTCAAAGTCCTGAACATCACCAAACTTTTTCTCAAGTCTTTCGCGAACCTTTACAAGTTGCTTGTAGGTATCACTGAAGACACGGTCTTTGGCCATAGCCGTCATTGGAAGCGGAGTACGGACACCGGCAACGACATCCTCACCTTGTGCATTCACAAGATACTCACCATAAAAAATATTTTCGCCTGTTGCGGGGTCACGGGTGAAGGCAACACCTGTTGCGCAGTCATCACCCATATTCCCGAACACCATTGTTTGTACGTTGACCGCAGTGCCCCACTCATCTGGAATTTTGTATTTCCGTCGATAGATAATAGCTCGCTCATTCATCCAGCTACCGAATACAGATCCAATGGCACCAATAAGTTGTTTGAAAGGATCTTGTGGGAAGCTTTTCCCAGTTCGATCTTTAATGAGCCGAAAGTATCGCTTGATCAGTTCGCGGAGTGCTTCCTCTGAAAGATCGGTATCGTTTTCAATGCCAAGTTGATGTTTCAGCCCATCCATAACTTCATCAAAAGGCTCATCTTCATTTTCATGACGCTTCTGCACACCCATGACAACATCACCATACATCTGGATGAACCGTCGATATGAGTCATAGGCAAAACGTGGATTCCCGGTTGCTTTAGCAAGACCAAGAACGGTTTCGTCATTAAGCCCGAGGTTCAGAATGGTATCCATCATGCCAGGCATGCTGTCACGTGCACCAGAGCGAACGCTTAAAAGCAATGCATTGGAGGGGTCACCAAATTTTTTCTTTGTCTCTTTTTCAATAGCTTTCAGGTTTCGAAGAATCTGGTCTTCAAGACCAGCAGGAAACTTTTTGTGATTTGCGTAGTAGTCAATACACGTCTGTGTTGTGATAGTAAATCCTGGGGGCACTGGCAGGCCGATTTTTACCATCTGAGCCAGGTTCGCACCTTTGCCGCCAAGGAGATCTCGCATGGTTCCATCGCCATCACACTTTGACTTGCCAAAGTAGTAAATCATCCGACCAGCTTTCGTGGCTTTTACAGCTTTGCGAGCGACCTTGGTCTTAGTAGGTTTTTTCTTAGCAAACTTCTTGGCCATCAGGGTGTGGAACCTTTCATGGTGAGGGATAGAGTGAGCCGAGCTTCGGCTCAAATCGCATGTTTTCAATCAAACGAAAGAAAATCTACGATCAAAGCCAAGAGGCGTCAACGAATCACTCTCTACAGATATGTACGCATATCAAACCTACGTTTTTAGCAGTTTTCGAGTGACGGAACTAGATGCAGGATAGACTCAAGGAACGGGAGCGAAAATACGGCAGATTGACATTGTGAAAGCCTTTTTGTCGCAGTTTAAGGCTTCGATTGAAAAAACAGTGTGTCAGTGGATTTGGTCAACGGAGGAACGCCCCTTAATAGTTAGAGTTAGGTTGGGAAACACAGAGTCATTTTGTTTCGTAGGCAATGCGAGGAGTTGCTTTCGCATCATGGAGTATCCGTCGTTTTCGTTGCCTTTGTAGAAAGAACGTGCTATGAATCTATTGATACTAATCCCGCTGATCGATCCGCCTCAGGATCCGCACTCTCTCTTTGCTCAGAAGTGGCGACGCAGGTATTCCCGATAGGCTCTACGGAGTTCAATGAATGGAACCTTTGCTCATGCGGACGTCGGTACAACGTTCTTTCCTCACGGGTGGTGTTGAAAGATTGATGGTTGCTTTGTGCCAGCGTACATTTAGAACGACTGCGACTAGAACTGGCGCAACATTTTTTTGTTGCATCAGCTTTTTGCTCGGTCATTGTTGTAGTACTGCGGCATTATGTCTCGCAGTACAGCCTGATACGCTGACATTTAATCATGATATACGACCGATTTTGTCACGTCACTGCTTTGCATGTCATGGGCCTGATAGCGAAGATCGACAGGCTGGCTTGCGACTCGATAGTCGTGAGGATGCGCTGAAAGAACTCGCTAGTGGCATGCGGGCGATTATTCCTGGAAACCGAGGAGAGAGTGAATTAATTACCCGTATCTTTGAAAAAGACCCTGATGTCATTATGCCACCACCAGAAAGTAATCACGTACTGACACATGATCAAAAAAAGATTCTTAATGACTGGGTAGCCAAGGGTGCAGAATATCAGCCGCACTGGGCGTACGTTCCTCCAGAGAGGCACCAGATTCCAAACGGGGATGATGAATGGTGCTTTCATTGGATTGATTCTTTCATCAAAGCACGATTGAATACAAAAGGAGTCACTCCAACGGCCGATGCTGACCCAATCACCTTAGTACGTCGTCTAACGTTTGATCTCACTGGTCTGCCACCGACACCAGCAGAAATTGATGCATATCTTTCGAATGATGCAGCTGATCGATATGAACAGCTTGTTGAAAAGCTTCTTGCCTCCCCTCGACATGCAGAGCGTCTTGCCAGCTGGTGGCTTGACCTTGTTCGGTACGCAGACACGGTTGGGTATCACGGTGATCAGACACACAGTGCGTCACCATATCGTGATTGGGTGATAGCAGCATTCCAAAAGAATCTACATTTCGATCGATTTACTGAAATGCAAATTGCTGGTGATTTTGTTGATACATATCCTGATGAACATCCAGAGGACCGCATTCTTGCAGGTGCCTATAACCGTTTGTTGCAGACAACGCATGAAGGTGGGCTACAGGTTAAGGAATATCGAACGATCTATCAGGCTGACAGGATACGCAACTTTTCTGCAGTGTGGCTTGGAGCAACGGTCGGCTGTGCACAGTGCCATGACCATAAATACGATCCGTATACCAGTAGAGATTTCTATGCCTTAGGGGCTTTCTTCGCTGACATTGATGATGAGACACATATGGGTGTTGCAGGTCGCGGAGGTGGAACGAACACACTCCCCACTGCTCGTGACCCCGAATATGCTGTGGTTGGTCCCTTTGATCGGGAGCGGGCGTCTATGCTCGATACGATTATTCAGCAGGCACGTGCAAGCCTTCCACCACTTCCGCAGTTTGAGCAGTTGGCGACAGAAGACAACTTGAGGAATGCAAGTGAAAAAGCAAAAAGCGAAGACCAGTCTCAGGCCCACGATAAGACTGGACAGCCTGATGTTGTTGAACCGCCAGAAATTGTTGAGGCAAGAAAGTACTTGACGGTGCTTGAGCAAGAGAGGAAGAGTCTCGAGCGAAAGCTCATGATTACCAAACAACTTAAGACACCACGTGTTGTTCGAGTGCTGGATCGTGGAAACTGGATGGATGAATCTGGGGAAGTTGTGGAGCCGGCGATACCAATCTTTCTCGGGTCACTTGGAACGAGTGATCGCGCAACTCGAGCAGATCTTGCACGCTGGCTAGTTGTGCCAGTCGTCGGGGGTGGTGTTGGAGAATTTACAGCGCGGGTGATTGCCAACAGGATATGGTCAATCTTTTTTGGTGCTGGCCTCTGTCGATCAGTAGACGATTTTGGTGGTCAGGGTGAACCACCGGACTATCCAAAGCTTCTTGATCAGCTTGCTCTCGAGTTTTTTGAAAATGACTGGGATGTTCGGCATCTCATACGATGTATCGTGACGAGCCACGCATATAGAATGTCATCGAATGCTCCTCCAAATATGTTAAAGAGTGATCCTGAAAACAGGCTGCTGGCACGTCAAGGACGCTGGCGTTATCACGCTGAAGGCGTTCGAGATGCCGTTTTGCTAGCAAGTGGACTCCTTGTCGAGGGGCTAGGTGGACCGAGTATTCATCCATATCAGCCTGTAGGGTATTACCGGCATCTAAATTTTCCCATACGTACATATAGCCAAGATACGAATGAACAGCAGTGGAGAAGAGGTCTATATGTTCATTGGCAACGAATGTTCCTTCATCCACAACTGCTTGCTTTCGACGCTCCCTCAAGGGAAGAGTGTACTGCTGTACGCCTGCGATCAAACACCCCGAAGGCAGCACTGGTTTTGCTGAATGATCCAACATTCGTTGAGGCGGCAAGGAATCTTGCTGAACGTGTCATGGCCGAGCTTGATGGGGATCAGGAACGCCTTGCTTTGTTATGGCGGCTCGCCGTTTCACGAAGACCTGATGCGGATGAACAAAAACTTCTGACTGATCTTTTGGAACGCCGCAGGCAGGAATATAAGAACAGCCCAAAGCTGGCAGAAGAACTTCTTTCTATTGGTATTTCATCGACTGATACCACACTGGATCTCATTGAACGAGCAGCATGGACAGCCACAGCACGAGTGGTATTCAATCTTCGTGAGACGATTGGTCGGTACTAGAAAAAAGGTAACATTAAAAAGGTAGGATTTTCCATCGAGAATTTTTCTACGAGTAATGAGTCTAGAAAGCAGGATACCTGTCATGCAGTTTCAATCAGATATTCATCGTCGGACATTCCTTGCCCGAAGCGGCTTGAATATTGGTGCTGCGGCATTAACAAGCCTTCTTGCTGGTGATGCAGTTGCAGCACCAGGTGGTTTGCAGCAGCAGGCAGGCGTTGAGAGGATGAAAATATTACACCACCCACCTCGTACAAAAGCAGTTATTTTTCTTTGCTTGGCAGGTGGCCCTAGTCACTTGGAGACGTTCGACTATAAGCCTGTTCTGTCGGAACAGGATGGAAAGGCGATGCCAGAAAGCATTACAGCGGGTCAGCCAATTGCACAGCTCCAAGGAAAAAAACTTTTATGTCTGGGGCCGCGTAAGCCCTTTCGGCGTTTTGGTGAGTGTGGTACTGAGATAAGCGAACACTTTACGCGATTAGGAAGTCTTGCTGATCGCTTTACGATCATTCGAAGCATGGTCGCAGAGCAGATTAATCATGACCCTGCCCATACCTTTATGAATTGTGGCACAGCTCTTTCAGGTCGACCGAGTATGGGTGCCTGGGTGACTTATGGTTTGGGAAGCGAAGCAGATGATCTTCCGGGCTTTGTTGTGATGACAAGTAAATTGGGGCGCAATCCGCAACCCATTGCAGCTCGTCAGTGGCACTCAGGTTTCTTGCCAGGGCAATTTCAGGGTGTTGAATTTTCGACGAGTGGATTACCGGTGCATTATGTACAAAACCCGGCTGGTGTATCTGATGTACATCAGCGTGATGTAATCCAAACAGTTGCGGCACTTGAGCAACATCGGCTGACAGCAATACATGATCCTGATGTTACAACACGCATTCGACAATATGAACTTGCATTTCGAATGCAGACAAGTGTCCCGCAGCTTGCTGATCTTTCTGGTGAGACGGCAGAAACACTTGCTCTTTATGGAGCAGAACCGGGTAAGGCAACGGTGGGAACCAATTGTCTCATGGCAAGGAGACTTGTTGAGCGGGGTGTCCGTTTTGTACATCTCTATCACAGTGATTGGGATCATCACAGTGGCATTGATCGCTTCATGGGAGAGATCTGCCCGCCAACAGATCAAGCTGCCGCTGCACTTTTGACGGACCTTGATCGTCGTGGGATGTTAGACGAAACCCTGGTAATCATTGGAGGCGAATTTGGTAGGACGCCAATGGGCCAAGGAAAAGAAAAGCAGATTGGGCGAGATCACCACATTAAAGGTTTTAGTACTATCTTGGCAGGAGGTGGTATTCGGGGTGGTATGACCTATGGGGCCACTGATGACTTTGGATACCACGCTGTTGAAAACATCGTCCATGTCCGCGACTTACATGCGACGATGCTGCATCTTTTAGGCATTGATCACGACCGTTTCTCGGTTGAGTATCAAGGTCTAGATACAAAACTGACCGGTGTGGAACCAGCAGGACCTGTTTATGATCTATTCTCGTAAATAGATCCTTTGCGGTAGCCAGGATCGACACCCTACGAGAGTTTTTCCTTTGGCTGTTTAAAAATCTCTTCGGCTAGGTGGTTTCAACATTTCGTGTCGTCTTTATAAAAGGCACATTCATTTGATAAGCTTTTTGTCAAAAATAAGTCATACAAATGGAACATCTTGTATCGAGATATTAAAAATATTATGAGCAGATTGCCCAAATTTTTTTGAGAGATATCGTAGTGAAAAGAAACGGAGCTTGAGAATACGTCAGGCAATGATCTTTTGGAAAATCTTAAGGTGTACCGGCTTGGAGCAGCCTTTTCTTTCGAGAGCCGTGAAGCATAAGGCCGATCCATGTGTACCGAACAAAGAGTTGATACGTGATGAGTAAAATAAGTGTGGCACCAAAACAGATGATACAGAGCTTTACAAAGACAGGCAGTTTCCAGGTCTGAATCAAACACGCTAAAACCATCACTAAAGGTATATGCATCAAGTACAGCCAGTACGAAGAATCAGAAATGTATCGAACGGCTTTACTTTCAGTCGAACACCATGATTTAAAGATGCCGATACAACCCAAACACATGAGCCACGCAAAAAGAATCTGTGGAACGGCAGTGATCGCTGGATTCTCCATAGTGGCTAGAGCAACAGGGAAACAAATGGCCGCTCCCAGAAAGTGCCAGAGCCACCAGCGACCGAGATCATCGGATTTCTCATTCGAAATAAACATCGACATGCCAAAGCCGAAGAATATGCTGTAGTACACAATAAGATGCGGCTGCGGAAGAATGCCAAGGCTTGTGTCAGGGCCAAAATGCATCCGGGGTGACATTGAACCCATGAGAAGTTGCGGCAGTAGCGTAAGTGGGACCATCCACCAGATGGAAGTATTGAGCTGAAAAGGCCAGAGTTGCCAAAGTGAAATATGCATGCATTGAAGTAGGCTTTCAGCGCAAACGAAAATCAGAATGAGCCAGCAGAGGAACCAAAGAAACCAGAGGTGATCAAATACTCTTGAGAAAATGAGGTGCCTCGGTTTGAGGTTTTCAAAGATGCCATGATCGACCACACCTTTTTTATCTGTTCTCTTAAAGCCAGTCTTGAAGCGATCAGAAGTGAGCCATGCCGTATAACCAGAACGGATTGTTTCAAGAGCTTTCTTGTCGAAAAAATCATTTTTGTTTTTGCGGTCTGTCGAATACGGAGTATCGGTAGCAGTCTTTTCATTATTGGTGTTTTCCTGAGACGGTGCTCCGGCTTTGAGAAGAAGTTCTCGAATGCGCTTCCGGCCCGTTTCGATGCGTTTCCGATTCAATTTCGGCACCTTGAGCCATGAAGCGATACCCTGAGTTGTCTCCCAGTCTGCGTAGGTTGAATCCATCGCCGTGTCGTCTGCATTACCCTGAACGCTGACATCAATTTCGTGATCGAGCAAAATTTTTACAACGTCAACTCGGCCGAGAAAGGACGCTGCATGTAAGGCAGTACGATTTCCTTCATCGAGTTGTTGAATATCAGCTCCTCGGTTAACGAGCATTTCAACTACTTTGTTTCGTCCAAGAAGAGATGCAAGATGCAATGCAGGTAGTTTGAATTCAGGATCTAATGCACTCAGATCTAGTCTGCTGTCCGGGTTTTCGATGAAATCTTTAGTTGTTTTAAAGTCACTATTGCGTATTGCTTCAAAAAGTGTGCTTGGATTTTCTTCTGTCACATTTGATTGTTTTTCTTCAGCAAGCCGTTTGCTATATCCTGCTGCCCAGCGACCAACGAAGCTATCAAGTGGAACAATCGTGACAGCACCGAGTAGACACGGCAGCAGAATTCGCACACTACGCTGCTGTAGCATTTTTTTGAGGCCACGTTTCCGCCAGAGCATCGCAGTAAAAAATCCACTTACTAGGAAAAACAACGGCATCCGAAAACCGTGAATCGTGAGAAAGACGATCCAAACCCATGCTGCCTGCTGCGTATCACGGATAACTGACAGCCCGGGCATGAAGGACATTAATCCGTGTAGTACGATCCCAAGAAGCATGGCAACGGCTCGAAGGGCATCGAGGTCGTGTCTGCGAGCACTATCATTTGAAAACGTGAGTTTTGGCATCAGCATCTAGCTAGTGTCTGCACGGCATTGGACGGTCTAGTCTACCGATTGGTCGAAAAATGAGAAATCGAGACAGGTACCATGGATGTTGCGTGACGAGATCATCGTCTGGTGCTGCATTTTTTTGCTTAAATATTTTTTCATTTTTGTTGAGCCGTTTATATTTTACGACTAGGTTTCCACTTTTTTGAGAAGAGACTATTCTTCGAAACTCAAACCAGGTGAGAAGGTCTTTTGTCTTCACGTATTGTTGAAGTTGTCGATTATTTGATCTAAGAATTTCAACAAGTTGATCCTGATATCCAAAGAGTTTGAGCCGAGGCATGAAGAGATGATTGTTTCCTGCACCCTCAGTCCTGATATTGGAGAACATTGAAAAAGCGGTTGTCGTCTTGAGGCTAAGATACGGACAGGCCCCATTTAGAAAGACAAGAACCGGAAATATCCAGAGAACGCGGATAGGACAAAGTGGCGGTGATGGAGTATTTCGCCAGCCCATCGTTACAAGAGTCGGCACATATGTCGCTACTAGCCACGTAGCGAATAAAATCCACGTATAAAAACCAATTGCATTTGCAGCTAAAAAACCACCACCATTTTTATAAGCACGAATCTGTAAAAAGCATGCAGTGCCAAAAATAAAAACGCCAGCTAATTTTGCAGCAAGAACGCCAAACTTCGGCATTTTTTGCCAGGTTCGAAATGGATCTTCTTGAGATGAAAAAAGGATTACGGCGTATAACGCATAGAGTAGATGTGAAAAGCTGTAAATTCCACCATGTGGATGCAGCGCAAGAAACCAATGGAAAAATAGCCCAAGAATAACAGCAAGAACCCGCGTTCGACGCCACCATAGACCAATCGGAATGGCGATCTCGATCAGAAGAGTGCCAATTATTGTTGGCCAGTGTATCCATGTACTTGATGGGATGATGGGTACCGAAACGGCAAGTTCTTTGTGCATTGAAACAGCACAACTGACCGTAGGATCCAAGAAATCATAGTTGAGTTTATGCAGTACGGTAAACAGATACATAATAATAATCGAACTTATTATGACCGGTCTCATCTGTTCATAAATTGCTGCACGGAGTTCGACGGGCGATAGACGTTTTTGCCAGTTACATGTAGTGACGGCAAGAACCGTACCCATCATGGAGGCATGGATGAGCATTTCAAAAAAGATATGATTTGGCACAAAGGGAAGTCTTTGGAACCAGAACGTGAGACTGGAGAGAA
>CAJXFK010000105.1 GCA_913052575.1 uncultured Planctomycetaceae bacterium | reverse complement strand
AGTAGCTTACAAATGGTTGTGTCTGCACTGGTGATTCACTGCTGTAGACATAGTGTCGCTGCGATCCATTTTGAGCGGTGGTGGTTCCAGCAGAGGGGTCTGCCTGGTTTGCTGCGAGTAAAAGAAATGCAAGATCTCGGTTCGATGCTCCTGATGCCGAGATGTCATACGTGACTCGTTTCCCGTCTTCGGTTGTGACGCTTTGAGAAGCCAGTGCATTGGCGACTGTAGCATCAGTATCTGCATTTATTGGTGGTGAAGAAGAGGTGTAAGGTCGATTCTCATATGTTAACGAGTCTTCATTCCATGAAGTATCTGCGAGGACTAGAAGTTGAATGGCCCCAGGCTCAGCACTAGAGCCAGAACCTTGATACATCGTGAAGGAAGCATTGATCAATGAGTCTGAAGGCTCCAGGTTGAGCGATGAGATATGTGTTCGTAAATAAACTGCTGAATGAAAGTTGTCGGTTGCGTTTTGTTTGCGTACGAGCATCGACTGAAGGTCGCGTTGTCGTCCACCATTGACATTGCCAACATCGAGATCGTCTTGGATAGCAAACCGTTGCGTGACAAGTGATGTTGTCTTGTTGTTGTGTAAAACCTCGAGGAGTGGGAGCGCATTTCCAGCATTCACATGGTCAACAGCAGACTGCGACATTCGTACAGACGTGCCGTCAATTGAGTAATAGGGTGCACCTTGTGAGACTATGGTTTCGGCACTTACGAGTTCAGCAATCGTATGTCCAGCTTCAAACTGATTTCCAGTGGGCTGGAGATAGAATTGGGAAAATGTAGCATCCAGAGCAAGGCGATGCTCGAGTGGTTCTAGTACAGAAAGCCGTTTTGTACTGCGTTCCATATATTCACCGAGGGAAATTCAAATGCTTTACCAAAGCACAAAAACGGTTCACTGCCCCAAAGCAATCGACTCATAAAGTATACAGGTTTTCGGGAGAAGATACATGTATTCGAGCTATCATTCCAGCCATTTTCTTACTGTATGCCGTGTTTCAAGAACCGGTTTATAAGGCGTTGGGTGGTATGTGGGCTTTGCTCACGAGAAACCTTTAGTTCAATAAATCGGCAAAGCATAGAAGGAGTGTTCTCTTATCAAAACTATCGAACTATTGCGATCAAAAAGTATGAATGAAAACAACTACTAAGAAAATAAAGATTTCAAAAAATTACAGAGCTTTCAAAGATTACTTCAACCACCGTGGTCTCATCAAAAACGTATCGACATCAGTACTCACAAGAGAAGCAATAGACCACTGGTATTTTATTGATTTCCAGAAGTCTGAAAGGTACACACAGGAAATTTTCTGCATCACCAGAAACTATCGAACCATTTCCATAGAGGGTGATGTAGAAAAGCAACTACAGAGAAAATAATGGTCTCAGAAAACACGATTTTTTTTTGCATTAGTTTTTTGTACGCGCATATGATGGCGATAACGATCGCAGTGAATAGCAAGATCGTCACAGTGGCCTGCCATCCCAACACAATTCCAACAAGAGTGCCCGCCAGTGGGAATGCACTACAAGACAGCGTGTCCAGCTTTCTTTGATTGGATAAGTACTGGATACTGTTTGTAAACAACCAACCAATGAGTCCCCCTACGAAGCAGGTAATAATCGGAATCACTGCTGGTGGTAGAGCGTTACTAAAATCTGTGCGTAGATGAGCATAAAATTGAACGGGCTGAAGAGTTGGAATTGCAATCGATAATCCTGCAAAAACACACAGCACGAGCCCTGAAAGCCATCTTGGACAACGAAGTCGATCCAGATCCATCAGTGACAGCATCAGCAGGCAACTGAATAAGGCGGAGTGGTAGAGATAGATTCCGATGACTGGCCATTTTGTATAGAGAATGATCCACAGAATGCCAGCATAGAAATAGTGCCTGAATCCTGGAACATTGGTCGCGCCTGTCACTAATTCAAAAAGAAAGAGAGACCCAAATATGGTTGCTCCAAGGAGCTCAGTAAGAAAGTAACGGATAGGGATTGCAGAGAGGCAATTCCGACAGCGTCCTCCGAGATTCAGGTAACTGAAGATGGGTAAGTTATCAATCCGGCGAATAACCGTGCCACATGCTGGACACGCTGATGCTCGCGTGGTGACCGATGCCCCAGATGGGATACTCTTTGCGACAACATTGATAAAACTTGCAACACACGCTCCGTAGTATGTGAATATTGTGAACACGAAGAGTTTTGCGATCCTGATTCGAATTAATTCATACGTATCCAAATCAGTCGCAGGAATGATCGTTGGCTGCTCACGAAACTGCTGCAGCAATGCATCAACAGATGGGATGACAATGAGGTAGCCAGAAAGAACTGCACCGATCAAGAGCCATGCAAGTGTCCGAAACGACCACCTTCTCTTCAATTCGTGATGGCTTTCGCTGTCCACCCCATACCTCCGGCACAAATCTTTAAGTAGGCCCAGACGGACTCTCGAACCCTATCTTCTTAAAGTTATACCACGAAATGCACCCATTTGAGGACTCATTTCACTTCGACCTTACATCTGTGCAGCACTATCGTTTTGTTTTCATACCACCCTTGATGGTTCTTTCTTTCGACTCGTTTCTGACAAGAATGTATTTCTTTGATGTGGCTGGTCGCGCATTATATTTCTATGGTTATGGGAACACGCCTCGTTCATGAATGGCGGTTATCTCCACTCCAGATAAACTCGACTGCTGCATCAATTGAGGGATCCAAACTCTTGTGCACTGGGCAATGAAGAGCGGCTTCTTCGAGTATTTTTCGATCAGGATGATCAGGCGGAAGAGGAATCGTAAGACGTGTTCGAAGGGCGATGATTCGGCGGGGTAATTCTTTTGACATTTCCTTTTCTGTTTCAGCCTTCGCACCGATCAAATCGATTCCCTTTTTATCAGCCACAATGCCCATGATGGTCATCATGCAGGATCCCAAAGCAGATGCAACAAGATCAGTCGGAGAAAAAGACTCACCCTTTCCATGATTATCTTTCGGGGCATCGGTGACGAGCGTTGACCCAGAAGGACCATGAAGAGCCTTACAACGCAAGTCACCTTCGTATACGGTGTCAATGTTGACCATGGATAACTTTCATAAAATAAAAAGACGACAAAAAATCCCAAGGTTTTTTACGAATCAACACGTGTATCGCAGGTCCCTCGGTATTTCCTGCAAGATAAAAGATGAAGTCGCATGGGGCATGGCAGAGTAACTTCCCTCCGGGTCACCATCCTGCTGGTTTTTTTCAGTTCTGCTCCATGAACCTCATGCACAGGTTTGCCTATTCACGGGCAATCATTTTTTTGGATTCAGAGGATGATCCAAAGGAAGCTTTTTCCAGCACAGTTCTACTTTTTTGACTTTATCCCAGCATCCTCGAGGAAAATACCATAAGTTCTCAGATTCTGCATTTTCTTCCGGACCTAGATTTGTAATCGCAAACCCACCTTCAAGATCAGTCAATTCATTTTTATATGGACAATGGGCCTTGAAATCCAAGATGCCAAACTTTTCCTCCAGTGAATTATTGATGATCTTATAGTGAACGTACACACGAACTGATTTTGACGAGGACATCCTTGTTTTAATTCCAAGGCATTCAACGGTGATCTCGGAATCACCCGACGTTATCGTGACGGTCTTTGTAATCTTTGTCTCGTGCCCATAATGAATCGATGGCATAGTAAGAATGAATAGGCATCCAAAAAATACTGTTCGTAGTTTCATAAGCCATTGTTCTTTCTCGGTATGTCATTGATTCATTGAGCAATAACGTTGCTTGAAAGCACTCTTGCTGTCAACGAAGCATTCAGGATTCGTAATGTACTTTCTGGGTAGGTCCTGCGAGAGATGTCATCTTCACCAGCTTTTATGCCGAAGCACGATAAAAACACAAGCAACCCGAAAACACGATGAACATAAAACCCACGTCATCGAGTCGAACCTCTTCCCGATGCGTCAACTCGATGCGTCAACGAGTGTCATCCACTAATCGATCGTATCATATGTCGTGAATAAGCCTCAAAGGCACGGGGTTTATAGGGGTCTTTGAAACTGTTTAGTAAATCTCGGATGGACTTCCGGAACCACATATCACGTGTGATCTACAAAAACTCAGAAGGTTTTTTGGATCTCCTATCAAGGCGTCGAGAGACTACTGTCGTCAGCCCAGTTTCATAACGAATGGACTTACGTTGGTAACGATCTTCTCGACATTCATTTCTACCGGTATATAAGTTTCGCGCTCACTGACGTGTCTTTATTACAAACGAATCGAATCCAGTAGGCCTGAAAGTCACCGGGGAAGGAGTGGCTGGCTTGCTGATTGATATTTTTGATTTCAAAAGATCGATAATCAACCCAATCGCCATTTCCAGAGATGTCTATTTGGGCAGTGATTTGACACGGTGAAGCGGCTGAGATGGTGAGATCCTTGCGATCATATCCGGTCATGAGGTAGGGGTCGGAGGGTTTTCCAGCCGTGACCTTGGTGGCCGACCATGGGCCGCCATCGCCTACTGGTTTTCCAAGGCCCCAAAGATCGTCGACAGCCCCAGCCCAGAGTGATGTTTTTCTATCTGTCGAGTGAATGAGGTGGGAGTTGTTCTTGGGAATGTTCGTGGTGGAGGTGCCTGAGAGAATCAGGAGTCCGCGATAACTACAAAAGTCGTGAATGCGGAGATTATGTGTAGCGATAGGGCGAATACGGGGGAAGCCGAGTGCATTGTTGGCGGGCAGTTCGTAAAAAGTGCCATGAGCGTTGAAGAGGTCGCGCTCGGTGGCGACTTCACGGCAAATGCGTCCCTCTTCATCATCGAGTGAAGACGAGCCTTTTGGAAGACGAAAACGTTTTCCATTGTCATCGATGTAGAGGACGGAGGCTTTATCCACACTGAGAATACCTGCTCGTTGTGGGATGGCAGCATGTTTCTGAAGCCAATTTTCTCTATTTTGATCTTCGACTTGTACCAAAGAAAGGTCCGGGTTCAGTTGATAAAGACCTTTATCGGATGCAAAATGGAGGTCTCTTTTATTGTCGCCACGTGCGCGGATAATTCCGAAATTGATTTCTTTCTCTGAGGCTTTGGCAAGTCCTCTGAATGTATCATGATTCTTGCCGGGCTTGCGTGTATCGGGATTGGCGTAGGTGAACCATACGGTTGCTTTTTTAAGAGAATCTGAAGAAGTTACGCGAATCCATGTTCCCCTCGACGCTGTGGGAAAAGAATACCAGTGGTACCCGTCAACGTTCACTGTGGACAATTCGGTCCAGGTGTTGTTGCCATTGAGATCGACTTCAAACGTGAGAGTAGTGGGTGCACTTGTAAACAGGTGAGCGGCACGACTCTGGAACCCTGAGAAAAGATATGAATCAGAAGGGGTGGCGGCCTCAACTGTGTCGTTCAACCAAACTGCCCCACGTCCAATCACTGGCCCTAAGTGATCAATTTCTTCAGGCTTTACAAACCATAGGTTTGATTGTGATTGTGGCGCTGCAACATGCCCTTTTGCTTTTCGCTTGTTGAGGAATTCACTCTTTGCAGTGTCGTCGCAGCCCATGACGATATAGCTACCCCAGCGGGCAAAGTCACCGATAACCTTGAGGTACGTTGAGCGAGGGGAGATGCCCTTTGAGTTTTCGGGAGTAAATGTTTTCGGGAAATTCCAGAACATTCCATGCATGGTCATGAGGAGGTTGTCACCTTCACCGATCTCCCGAATTCTTGGCCATTCTGTATTCCAACCGTGTGCACCGTCATAACTATGGCTAGCTTTTGGTAGTCGATAGCGGTGCCACTTTCCCTTATGCATGCACATGAGAATCAGTGAACGAGCGTCCCAACCATTGGCCCAGATTGGATCGCTTAAAGGGTTTTTTGATCCATAAATTCCACCGGGGCCTGTGACTTCGGTGAATTGGTTGCGAAGGATGATCTCAAAGTTCTTTTGTTTTCCATCCCATTGAGCAAGAACGCCAGATGGAGTGAATGGGTTGTTGCGGGCGGCTTGCCCATGTTCACCGTTGTTGGCATACACAAGTTTACCTTGGCCGGAATAGAGGCCTTTACCGTGGTAGCCAGGGAGATTTGTTTTTGGAGAGCCATTCTGTGATTCGTCATAGAAAAGTGTTTTGGTTTCGAGAGTGCGGACATCAATTTCGTAGATTGCTTCCTCCATGGAAGCACAATAAATCTTGTTCATAGGGTCGGTAAGATGGCGGGCATTACCCGTTGGGCGACCAAACATTTTTTTGTAGGGAATCACTCTGACCTTGCGTGATTCATCAATCACATAGGGCCCGATAAAAAGTTGTTTGGACTCTCGGTGAATCATACGGTTGGCTGGGGTGCCCCCGATGCTTTCAGGGCGAACGGTCATGTTGAGATCCACGTCGATCTCGTAGAGTTTGTCTGAGGAGCCTCGTGGACTATGTGGGGCGTAGGTGACGACCCAGAGTCTGTCGGCAAAAGGAACGATAGCGCCAGTGCCGCACTCGCCTTCATCATTGTAGAATGCAAGATGAGGATAGATCCCGGAACGGGAAACGTGTACTTCTTGTGAAAATACACTCGGTGCTATCGAAATCGTAAGAAGTGAAACTGAAAGAAGACAGGCGAGTCGTTTCATGATGATGAAAAGAATAATCTATTATTTCAGTAAAACCAATAAGCTGATGAACGAGTGGAGAAGAGAAAAAACCAACAGGGACTCATTGAGTTGGAAGCACTCATCTTGAGGCACCGTCTAGCATCGTTCGGTGCATGAACAAAAACCACCACTAGTTCTTCTTACGTGTAGGTCAATCAAATTGTCGCGAAGACAACATTTCTTGCTTCTGCAATAGTCGATGTTTGCAGCCAGCCGTCAAGAGATCGGCCGTTATGGAGACCTTGATCTAAATACTGTTTAATTGCTGCAAGTGGATCATCACGATATGTAGGAATGAGGTCTTGGTTCGTTGCGAGATAAACACAAGCAAGATCAACCGATCGATCATAATACGTAGATGCATCTGGAGAATGTGTTTTGGCCCATGCATGAATGTTCGCAAGTGCGACAGGATTACTTATGATTGCCGGATTGGTTTTAAGGAATGTCAGGGCATCAACGTTACCCCCTATGTTTCCGACTGTAATGTTCTGGTGCAGAGATGAAGATATTTCTGAAAGCGTTGTGTTGTGGCTTGCAGTACTAGTAGGTGTCGCAGAGAGAACCATAATGCCAAGTTGTGAATCACCTCGAATGATATCGTGTTCGAAGGCAAATTGCTGACTTACGGGGAATGAGATATCAGCTGAGTAGTGCGTGTTCATCGCCATTCCAGGCATGGATGTACTCGACATGGCAAGCGGATTGAAACGAGCAAGCTGAAGATTCCGCATCGCATTCGTAGAATCATCATGGCTTAGCGGAGTGTCATTGAGATTTGTCAGGATGAAATTTTCATCAGGTCTGAAGTTACCGTCACGGTTGCCCGTCCCAGCATTTACATCCCAGCTATCCCAGTAGGCTTGAAGTTGGTCAGCGTTGTTGGCAAGAAAGGTCACGTCTCCAATGGCAATACCAATGTTCTCTGAGGCATTCATCGGTGTTTCAACAAGTATCTCAATAGCTACACGAATGTCTTCCTGATCCGTTTCTGTACTGTTTAATTGATTCACAAGACCTGCTGTGAGTGGAAGTTCGAGGTCGATTGATTGAAACGCCAGATCATGAATCGTATTCTGATCGCCAGGAATAGAGCCCCGTGCGTCTGGATGAATAGTGTTCAGCGGTGGCGAAAAAATCGGGTTTTCTAACAAGGCAAGAACACTATTTGATGTCTTTGGAAGCGGCATGTAGTTGCTATCGAGTGGTTCTACAGAATCATAAACATAGTCCGGGTAATAGACCGCCTGAAGAACCTTATTTGAGGTGACGTTTTCTACGCCAGGTTCAAGATAGCTGGCATTGTTCCATGTCGAATACGTTTGAAGATGAGGGTCCCCGTTGGCGTCAGGCTCCCAGAAGGTGAAATTCCAGCCAGCAATATCAAGGACACTTTCTTGAAGATATGAAGAAGTTGGGAGCGTGTTGTACTCGCTCCATAATTTATCAACATATGCATGATGCAGATAAAAAATGGAATCACGACCAGCTGTTGGTACCCAACCCATGAGAGACGGCGCGATGTTCGATGATTCACCAAAAAATGTGGTCAAATATTTAGAGTCATCGATGATACTTGTGATTGCGGTCGGATCAGTCACATACTTGTCTTGGATAAAGTTATAGACGTTTCCGTAGCTCCCTTGCTCGATTGCATTCGTCAAAACATCGCCTGCATCAGATGGAATGGTGTTGTTTTCCCAGAGCGTATCAACGTTGTCGATCCGTGCGAGATCCACCATGTCAATCCAGTTTGAGATTCTTGGCAGGGCGGTGTCAGACATTCCACCGATGACATCATGTGCCACTGCGTGAGGGGACAGTTCAGCGAGGGAGTTAAATTGTGTGAATAGTGTTTGGGCTTGCTGTAGAGCAACACTCTGATTGAAATATTGAGTGACATTGACTCCTGGTTGTGAGTCTCCAGGTACCGGAACAATTCCGAGATCTCCTTCAGGCATGTGTGTTTGACTCAGTGGTATGCCAGCGTTGATGTCAGTACCACGAATTTTCTCATAGAGTGCGTTTGGCTGCCCATCGAATACAGGCTCACGAAAGCCTTGGGGAATGGCACTGGTTTCAGGAGTGCGGTAGTCCCAGTATGGAAGCGTCCATTTTTCTACATCTGCGTTCGCAAGTTTTGCAGCAAATACAGACGAACTATCGGCTTTTTCATTGATCAGCACTTGGCGGACTACTTTTTCAAAAGCAGCAATGTAAAGTCGATGCCATGCGATAAACACAACACTAAAGTTTTGTGTAGGCGTTGCTGTATTGGCGCCTTGGGCTTGGGCCCATAATTTGACCCAGTGATTACAGTTGTTGAGAACAACTTCCCATGACGAAAATGCATCATCGGCTTCTTGCTGAGTCATGAATCCCTTGTCAATCATTCCTTGCTTTAGGGTCGGCAGAGTTGACCAGAACGTGCCATGGATACCTGCTTGGACATCCCAGCTGAAGGGATTGCTGGAAGGAAGACTCTTCATGACATCAACACCGATTCGGTAAAGATCGACAGCAGCGGCCCCCTCTGGTGTATCCGCGTTATGGCGAACAAAAGAGGAGTTCCCGGTCTCAAGAGAAGAGTCTTGGAAGTCTTGTACCAGATCTGAGAACGTGAGGAGCGACTGAGACGCACTTGAAGCATCTCCTTCACCATTTGAGTTTGCTGCCGATACGGTGAATGTGTAATCACCAGACTGAAGATCCGTAAAGTCAATAGATGTGCTATCGGTTATAGCAATCTCTTTTGAAAAACCATTGTCCTTTGACACGATGAAATGCTCAGTCGCGACAGTAGGAGCAGTCTGTGACCATGAAACAGTGAGTTCACCATCTGCAGTCGAATTGACCCCTACGTTCTGCACAGCACTTGGCAATACAGCTGGGTTTGGTGGTGTGTTCGAACTGCCGTCGTCCCAGCCAAAAATTGCAAATGAATTGCGTGGCTGGTTGTCTGTCGTTTGTGGTATCCAGCGTATCTGATCACCACTTTGGATCAAACGATTTTGGAGTAGCTGGATAAGCTGTCTTGGGTGACTTGTGGTTACTGGGGCCGATACATTCTGCCAACTCGAAGTGACTTGATTCCATTTTTCAACTACTGATCCGTTTGCAACACTCGTGATAACAAAACTATTCGTTTCCTGTCCGACAAGTTCTGATTTTGTAAAGACGATTGGATTTGGACCAAGTGACGCGTCGATGTGTATCGTTGCAGCTTGTTCGAGCTGTGGTCGAGTGAGGCCAGAACTATCGAGTGCGAGTCGTGCTTCAAGAAATTCTAAAGACAAGGCTTTAGGATTTTGTTGATCGGTTTTTCTCAAAAACGTGTTGTCAGGCTGCTTCAACAAACGTTTATAAAATACCATCACAGCCGCCTTATGTTTTGAGAGTGGTTCCCCGAAGTAAGGCTACCTTGTAAAACCTTGGCTTGCCAGAAACTATTTCAAAAAGAGTGTTTTTTGAACACGGCTGTTTTCAATAGGCTATGTAACAGGTCATTGGGGGACTTGTGTGTGGGTGCCAGTTGATTTGTGATATTTCTCCATGTGCTTTGATTCATTTTTCAACGGTAGTCGGGTGGCGTATTCCCCGGGTTTTGGTGTGATCACCAAAACAACTCATGACCTTAAAGCCACTCAGTTTGAGACTCATCAAAATTTGTCATTCAATATCAATGACTGTGAGCATCTGCAAAACGTGTTTTATAGAACGAGAAAACCCCAAAAGTATGATAACTCTGGGGTTCTCTGAAATCGTCTAGTAGGCC
>CAJXFK010000104.1 GCA_913052575.1 uncultured Planctomycetaceae bacterium | reverse complement strand
AACAAGGTAGCCGTAGGGGAACCTGCGGCTGGATCACCTCCTTTCTAAAGGATTTCCGTACTCAAACCTCACAGTTTGAGTGCAAGCCTGTCTTGTTGCGTTCGTGTTCAAATTATTTTGTATACGGGCAAAACCAGTCAGGTCCAAAAGATTGTGGAGACGATCGTGATCTATCCTCGGATAGATCAGAGCTTTCGAAAGAGATACCAGTATTTATTACTGGGGCGTCATATGACGCAACAACTGTTAAAGATAACCCAGTGGGCTGGCCGAGCCCGCTGGGTTTTTTTGTATCCATTGAGCTAAAAGTCGCTTCCGTTTCTCTAGCAAAAGGCTACATTTGTTGGGCATAGGAGGGCGTTCCCATGGCAGCGACCTTCACTTTGTTAGTTCGTGTACATTTTTAAATCAATCGACTTTTATGAAAACACAAGAACCAGTGTTGCAGTCAATAGCAGGCGTTACACCTCCAAGCACAGCGGAGGTGACGGTTATGACAGCATGGCCATCAGTTGGTGGCACTAGCATGGGAAAATTTCTTGGCCGTATGTACAGAATTCATTTGGGCTTTGGTCCGGTGAGAATTGGGCGATTGGCACTTTTGATGACCATGCCAGTAGGTCTGATGCTGTATTTGAGCATGAGGCTTCCGTGGGCAATCTGTAGATTCCAGGTCACGAATCGGCGAGTCACTGTAAACAGGGGAGTTCGCGCTGCTGTTGAAAGATTTGTGGAATTAAGTCGATTTGACACCATTGAGTTGGTAGTTCAGCCCGGACAAGAGTGGTTTGATTGTGGAGACCTTGTCTTTCGGAACGGTCCTGTTGAAACCCTTCGATTAAACGGCGTAAGTCGTCCTGAGCCATTTCGCCGAGTCTGCTTGGAAGTGCGACAGTCGTACGTAGGAGTTCAGGAAGCTATCGGACATAGTACAGGTGCTGCCTAACGGTGTCGTTTTGCACCTTAGGCTTTCCGGCCTCCGAGAACGGTTCCTCGCTGTCGAACAGCCTCATTGATCGCAGAAACAGTATTGTGATCAAGCGAGCAATAAAGAGCCGTAGCGTTTGCAGCCACTTGTTCTGCGTTAGTAGCACCAAACAGCACGGTGGAAATACCCTCTTGGCCCATTGTCCAGGCAAGTACTAGTGAAGAAAGGCTTATATCGAGCTGAGTAGCAATTGTTTGAATAGTTTCAACAAAAGTAAGGTTTTTCTGGAACTCGTCTCCATTAAACATCGGATATTTATGACGACTATCAGTCTTTGGGAACACCTGGTCTCTCTTCATGCGTCCTGTGAGTAGGCCCTTCATGAGTGGCCAATATGCCACCATGGCAATCTCTTTCGACCGACAGTAGGGCAGTAATTCAGAACAAATCTCTTGTTGCAGCATGTTGAAGTGCCGCTGGCAGGCAGTAAGTGGGCATGTTTCTGCAAATAATTTGCAGTCATCAGTATTTCCGTTTGATAGACCGGCGGCCTGTATCGTGCCTTCGTCGAGCAGTCGCCGTAGTGCTCCTGCAGATTCTTGAATCGGTATCTTTGGGTCTGGGGTATGAAGATACAAAAGGTCGAGATGGTCAACTTGGAGTCGGAATAGACTTTCTTTGACTTCCTGGATCAATCGATCGGGATGTCCATTTACGACTTGTTTCTTACCGGCTTGCCAATGTATGCCGCACTTGCTTGCAATACTTATTGCATCACGGCGGCCTTTGATTGCTTGCGCGATGGCTCTCTCGCTTTCACCGTCCTCGCCGTAGCAGTAGGCAGTATCAAGGTGGGTTATTCCGTGATCGATGGCTGCCGCAACTGTTTCTTTGGCCGCTTGGCGAGTGACACCAGTCCGAGTCATTCCTGCAAGAGGCCAGCATCCAAGTGCTAAGGCTGGCAGGGCGAATTGTTTGTCCACGGTCGCCTCGATATCATCCTATGCAGAGAGTGTTTATTGGGAATTTTCTGGATAAGCAGCAGGAGCTGCTGCATCCCGAAAGGTGCCATTCCTCAGGAAGGAATGAATAAGATTTGCAGCATCTTCGCGAAACAAAACGGCTGAGTGGAGGCACGGAAGCGTGATGTGCTCATGCGGCACTTTAAGACGCGTGCTTTCGAGGCTAACCAGAGCATCCTGCTCTGCCGCAATGATACCAACCTCGACATCAGAAGGGTCATCGAGAGTATTTACAAGACTATTTTTTTCAGTTGTTAATTCAGCAACAGGACGAAAGAAACGTCCGAACAATTTTGCTGTCTTTGTTGCGACAAATGACCCACGATTCGGTGGTGTGAGCATGACGAATCGTTTGATTTTTTCAGACTGGACCTGATGAATCGCCATTCTGCCGATGATGCAGCCCATACTATGTGTAACAAGGTGGATGTGATCATAGCGATCATCGCTACAGCGTTCAGCAAGAAAGTCAGAGAAGTTGCGGGCATGGGTTGTTACCGACGTAACAAAACTCTCATAGCCCCAGATGTCAGTATTCCAGCCAGCTCGGCGGAGTCTGCCTGCAAGCACCTTCAACATCAGGCGATGTGCCATGAATCCGTGAGTGAGAACAATGAGTTCACGGGGGTTGCAATCACCCATTGTTTGAAAAATTCCATTCCAGCAGAGATTTGTTGTACATGCCTAGGAACGCTGGCTTCTAGCTGGGCGTATTGGTGCTGGGCAGCAGTCGAGAGGGCAGACATCATGATTTGCTGGCATACATCCGATTGCTGTTTTTTCGGGCAAGCTAAAAGCCCTTTCCGCGATAAGATCTCTGATCATTCGGACGAATTCGGGATCTGTGCCTGCTGTGTTCGCCCTCGCCATTTTCATGTCCAGTGACTTACAAAGATCAGCGGCTTCTGTATCAAGGTCAAAAAGCACTTCCATGTGATCTGAAATAAATCCAATAGGGGCAACAACAACAGACGTCTCACCTTGCTCATGGAGATCGCGTATTGCATCGCAAATATCTGGCGCAAGCCAGGGCTGAGTGGGTGGCCCACTTCTGCTCTGATACACAAGTTTCCAGTCTGAGACGTTCGCTCGTTCTGCAACTAAACGAGATGCTTCCTGAAGTTGCTTACAGTAATCAGATGAATCAGCCATAGAAAGTGGGATGCTGTGGGCAGTAAATAGAACGGGTCCGCGAGTTTTGTTTCCGATGGAGTCAAGCGCATCCTGGACATTCCGGGCCATCGGATTCACAAAACCAGGATGATTGAAAAAGACACGAATTTTGTCGATCTCTGGAGCATCCGAGCCAATAGCTTCTCGGGCCGTTTGAATATTTTCACGATATTGACGGCAACCGGAATAGCAACTGAACCCACTTGTAACAAAAGCAAGTGCTCGCCGAACTCCCGCATCTTTCATTTCACGAATGGTGTCTGTAAGCAACGGATGCCAGTTACGATTTCCCCAGTACACAGGTATCTGCGGACCCAACGTCGCGAGTTCCTCGCGTATCGCATTAATTAATGCAATGTTTTGCTCATTAATGGGACTTTTTCCACCAAAGTGATGATAGTGCTCAGCCACTTCAAGCATTCGTTCTTTGGGCACATTGCGTCCACGCAGAACATTTTCCAGAAAGGGCATTACGTCATCAGCCTTGTCTGGACCGCCAAAACTCACAAACAGAATTGCATCATACTGACTTTGCTGCGTTTGAACTATTTGTGATTTGGCCATACTAAGCGATCTTTTATCACTTCAAAAAGTGACCCCACGGAGAGTCGAACTCCGGTTACGGGAATGAAAATCCCGTGTCCTAACCACTAGACGATGGGGCCGCTACTCCACATACGTATGCGGATAGTTTCGGTACTCGAAAGATAGCTGTCGACGCTCTCAAAGTCGAGTCCTTTGGCAAAAATAGGCTCAGTCAGAAATAAGCTCGGATGGGTTGGGAGGCTCACGGGACGAAGTAACAGATTTGGCGTTATTTACGGCAGTAATGGCATTGGGCAATTCATCACAACTAATAGCCTCATATACTTCGCTTCTATGAACAGGAATTTCTTTTGGCGCCTCAACACCAAGGCGCACTTTATCTCCTCGAATTTCAACAACGACGATTCGTATATCGTTGTTGATAACAATACTTTCGTCTTTTTTTCGGGATAGTACGAGCATAAGAATTCCTAAGATGGTCCAGTCGACCATCCAAGACAACGGTTTCAAAACGGTGAAACTAAATAAAATTTAGGCATTTTATGCCTTTGGTCAAGAAAAATCGGGTGATTTCAGGTGGTATTCGTTCAAAAACTCATTAAAAATGTGGAAGAGCTTTAAAAAAACACTATTTTGAGGGGTGTAAAGGGCGTCAGCTGTCCCCAAGACCGTCTCGAAATTCTTTGCATCAGTGCCTCCTCATAAAGATCAGATAAGTATAGTTTTTGGACAGTTGGTGTAGATCAGCGTTTGCGTCTTGAGGCAGCCTCGCTCTGGTCTTGAGGTAGCCTTGCTCGGGGTGAGTGAATCGAGTGACACAACGCGTAGTTGATTCATTGCCGTTGATGAAAGACCGAATGAGCGCACCGGATGAGTGCTAAGCCTAAGTTCATTGCGGCGGCTTGTTGTCTCTTTTGACTGCTCTATACTCTGTTTGTTGGATATCTTGGACATGGAAACTGTTGAAGTGGGTTCATTTGCCATTGAAACTGCTTGGGACTAACGTGCCAAAGAGAATTCCTCGATTTTTGCACAGTTGTGTGTGAGTAAGTATTTCACCTGTATTTCTTCTTTAATGGATACCCACCATGATCGGTTGGTTTCGCAACCTCTTTACAGCAATCGGAACCGTGTTGCATGGTATGCGAGTTACGCTAAACGTTTTTAGCAGTACTTTTAATCCAGACAGAAAAGCATTTACGGAACACTTTGAGTATCCTGAACTTCCTGCACCGGTAGCTGCTCGTTACCGCGGATTTCATCGTTTTGATCTTACGACCTGCATCGCATGCGATCAGTGTGCGAAGGCCTGCCCTGTGGATTGCATTTACATTGGTAAGGAAAAAGCGACAGGTGGCGGAAAAGGTTTTCAAGTAACTGGTTTTACGATTGACTATTCAAAGTGCATGTTTTGTGCATTGTGCGTTGAGCCTTGTCCGGTCGATTGTATTTTTATGGGATCTACACTGGATCTCAGTTGCTACAGTCGTGACGGAACCATCGTTGACTTTGCAAGGTTGCCAGTTGATGTCGGTTGGGGGCGATCAACAATAAACCCCACTGCTGTTGCGGCTTCGAAAGTCATCGTTGAACCGGTCCATGGCGGCCCTCATTCTTAGTTCGTAGTAGATATCGGGCAGTTCTGGGATCGTGAAATTAACTTGGAAAGAGTGTTAGAGACTGCTGCAGAATTTCAAATTTCAGGGACGACCACAAGACAGTCCCGGATAGGGTTTACATGTTTGATCCAATTTTAATTGCTGGCTTTATTGCATTATTCGTTGCGGTAGGTGGTGTTTTTCTTGCCCTCAATCTTCTGGTGGGCCGACTTGTTCGCCCGCAACTCCCAAATACCGAAAAACTGGAAGTTTACGAGTGTGGTGAGCCAACCATTGGTTCAAGTTTCGTTCAGTTCGATCTTCGATTTTATGTTGTAGCCCTCCTCTTTATAATTTTTGATGTTGAGGTAGCTCTTTTTTTCCCGTGGGCCACGGTTTTCGGTAAAGCAACGCAACTCGCTGACCCGGCTGTTGTAAGTGTTGCAGCCGACGGAACAACACTTACGCCAGCAACAGCAGGTCTTTATCGGGAGCTTGGTTTTAAGAATCCTAAAGTTCCATCTTTCGATCCCACATCACAGCAATTGGCTGAAATTACAACAAGCCGTGGCGAAAAAACACCGAGGCAGGCAGAGTCTGAATGGGCGGTTGAAAAAAGTGGACAGATGCTGGCAAGGACAGCCTTTGTTGATATGTCTGTGTTCTATGTGATTTTACTTGTTGGGTTCGCATACGTTTGGTATCGCGGAGACTTGGACTGGGTTCGGGCCGTGGCAAATCAACGATCAAAAATCTCTGAAGTTGAAGTCTGAAAGGTATTGCAATGCGTGGCACTGATTTTATTTCTGAACTCGAGGCTTCTATAGAGGGCTCTCTTGTTGGCCGTGATCTTGAGGCAGTAGATCCATGGCTTGAAATTGCCGCTGATAAAATATTAGAAACGTGTCGCTGGTTGAAGGAATCGTGCGAGATTCGTTTTGACGGGTTGCAGTGTATTACGGCAATTGATTGGTTTGAGCCTGATCCGAAAAAAGCATCTAAAGTCAAATGGGAGCCGCACACAGAAGTCGTGTATCACTTGTGGAGTACTAAGGCGCGGGCGAGTTTAGTGCTCAAAGTAAAATTGCCGCGATGGCAAGGCAATGAGCCGGGGAAACTACCTGAGTTGTCGAGTGTTGTAAGTGTGTGGCGTGGTGCTGATTGGCACGAGAGGGAGGTGTTTGATCTCTCGGGTGTTCAGTTTAATGGTCACCCTGACCTACGAAGGATTCTTTGTCCCGAGGACTGGGAGGGTTATCCGCTTAGGAAAGACTACGAAATGCCGCTTGAGTATCATGGCATGCGTGGCCGCTAGATCAACTTTTTACGTGGAAAGTAATTGAAGCTATGGTTCAAACTCTGGATGAAGATCAACGAATCATTGAGTTCGATGTTCGTACTGACGAGATGTTAGTCAACATGGGGCCTCAGCACCCAAGTACTCATGGCGTCTTGCGACTCGTATTACGGACTGATGGGGAAATTGTTTCTGAGCTTGAACCGCATATTGGCTACCTGCATCGTTGTGCGGAGAAAATTGGTGAAAACCTGACTGCCAGACAGTGGATTCCATACACAGATCGTATGGATTACCTCGCTGCCATGAATATGAATCTGGGATGGTCTCTCGCTGTTGAAAAATTGCTGCGTTACCAGGTGAGTGAAAAGGCTCGGCATCTAAGGGTACTTATCGTAGAGCTCAATCGGATTGCCAGTCATCTCGTTGGAATGGGTGCATATGGGTTGGATTTAGGAACGTTCAGTCCTTTCTTGTATGCGTTCCGTGAACGAGAGAAAATCCTCGACCTTTACGAGGAGGTGTGCGGCGCGCGGCTAACATACAGCTACATAACCGTTGGTGGTATGACAGCGGACCTGCCACCGGGTTGGCTTCAACGATGTGAAGCTTTTCTCGATCAATTTGAACCAATTATTCAGGAATATCATACGCTGCTGACAACAAATGCGATCTTTGTGAAGCGTACTGCCACGATAGGTGTTCTTAGCCCTGAGATGGCTATCGACTACGGTTGCACTGGTCCTGTCTTGCGAGGTAGCGGCGTAGACATTGACCTGCGGCGGGACGGGGAGAGTATTTATACAGCGATGTATGATGGGTACGCATTTGAAGTGGCAGTCATGAAAAATGGTCACTATCCGCGGGATCATAAATACCCAGCTGTTCCAAAAGATGCAGTATTGGGAGATTGCTGGCATCGGTTTTTTGTAAGGATGCTTGAAGTTGTCCAATCAATGGACCTTGTTCGGCAATCTATTGACCGCTATTCGCAATGTAAGGGTGCACTTGGAGAGCCGTTGAAGTTGGCTGAAAAATTGCCCGCAGGCGATACGTACCTGGAGACAGAGTGCCCTAAGGGTCAGATGGGTTTCTATCTAGTAACGGATGGAACTCCGATACCATGGCGGGTTCGGGCTCGCTCGAGTTCTTTTTCCAACCTTGCGGTTTCACCGGAACTCTGTCGTGGCTGTTTGATTGCTGATGTTCCAGCCGTTGTCGGGAGTCTTGATGTCGTGATGGGAGAGATTGACAGGTAGTGAGTCCCCGGGTTCGCGCGGGCCCCTTGTATGAATTCGCTGGTTTGTGCAGACTTCGGGCAAAATTTGACACTCTCTGACACAGTTTTCTGTGCAGGAAAACGGTAGATACTTTTGGTTTAATGCTCGCTCTGTGGATTGCTCAATATGGCTGAATTCTTGATCGAAACTATCGGCCTTCCAACATGGTTTGCTTGGACCGCTGTAGCAGGACTGTCAGCTTTTTTGATTTTAAACGTGATTGCTGGCGGAGCACTTGTCTTTATTTGGGCAGAAAGAAAAATTGCGGCTCGTATTCAAGACCGCCTAGGCCCAACAAGAACAGGGGGGCGTTTCGGTTGGTTACAGTCGCTGGCAGATGGTATTAAACTTTTAGCCAAAGAAGATTTGATGCCGGACGGTGCCGACGCTTTGTTGTTCCGTCTTGCCCCCTACGTAAGTTTCTGTGCCTCTTTCTGTGCATTTATTGCTTTGCCATTTGCCTTTGACACCGTTGGTCAACGACTTAATGTTGGCGTCTTTTTTGTTGTGGCTGTACTTGGTTTAGAGGTCTTTGGTGTTATTTTGGCTGGCTATGCGTCAGCGTCAAAATGGTCATTATTTGGTGCGATGCGGGAAGCTGCCCAAGTGGTGAGTTATGAAGTTCCACTAGGCATGTGTGTCGTGGTACCGGTCATGCTCGCAGGGAGTATGGACCTTGTCACCATTGGAGAGAAGCAAGCTGGCTGGGCGGTGAATTGGTTTATTTTTCACGATCCATTTACGTTCGTTATTTTTTGGGTGTATTGCACGTGTGCCATTGCGAGTGTGAACAGGGCTCCGTTTGATTTGGCCGAGGCCGAGAGTGAACTTGTTGCCGGCTTTCATACCGAATACTCCGGCCTGCGATGGAGTTTTTTCTTTATGGCGGAGTATGGCTCCATGTTTCTCGTGAGTGCACTTGCTGCAATTCTTTTTCTAGGAGGCTGGAATGGCCCAGTCCCGGTTTCAGAGCTACTTGGGTTCAGTGACGGTGTAGCAGCCACCGCTCCTTTTGCACTTCGGTTCATCGGTTGTATGAACCTCTTTCTTAAGGCTACAGCAGGTGTCCTGCTTATGATGTGGATTCGTTGGACGCTACCAAGACTTCGTATCGATCAAGTGATGACAACATGTTTAAAATATTGCACTCCGATAGCGGCCGCCATGTTTCTCGGTGTCATGCTGTGGCAGTTATTCCTGCCTGGTGGGCTCGTCCCAGGAAGCTTCCGTGCTGCGGCCGGCGTCCGGGAAGGATGGCTCGAGCAGAGCTATCGCAAAGAGTCCGCCGAGGATGAGTCATTAAGCCTGAAGAAATTATCGCGTCATATTTCTGAGGTGTCGCGATGAATCAAGATGCCTTCGATATTTCACTGAGTCTTTTTGCATTGATAGATTGGCACGGATTTTTCTTTCTGCTTTTTGCTGCAATTGCTTGTATTGCAGCTTTGATGGTCGTGCTCACAGATAATGTTGTTCGCATGGCACTACATCTGATCCTTTCGTTGGGGGCGACAGCAGGGCTTTTTTTTCTCGCTGGTGCCGAATTCATTGGTGCAATGCAGTTAATGATCTACGTCGGGGGAACACTGGTGCTTCTTGTTTTCGGCGTTATGTTGACGGCTCAAACGCAATTAGTTGCTCTTCGAACACCGGCGAGTGATCGAGTGCTTGCAGGTATCCTTGCGGCAGCTCTTCTTGCAGTTCTTGTGCAGGCTGCATTTTCGATTGAGTCTTGGCAAAAATCCGGGCAAGGGATTGTTTCTGCGCCTACAGCCACGCCGCTTGGTATGGCGCTGGTTGGAGTTCGTGTGGATCAAAGCGCTGAAGCGAATTTACTGGATGCTAAGGGTGGTTATCTTCTACCATTTGAAATTGTTTCAGTGCATCTTTTAGTTGTTCTGATTGGGGCAGCTTATTTAGCAAGAGCCAAGCGACGACGAGTTCCACGTCCAGTTGATTTGATGGCGTCGGTGGATTCAGTGGAACCCAACTCTTCGGTTGATAGTCCCTCTACTGTTCTGTCCGGAGGCTCCGAATGATGTTGGCTTTACTTGGGGTCGCGAGCGTTTCTCATTATCTTGTAGTTGGAGCAATAATGTTCTGCTGTGGTGTCGTTTGCATGGCAGTCAAGCGAAATGCCCTAGGCGTTCTTATGGGGATAGAACTCGTTTTAAACGGAGCAAATCTCAACTTTGTAGCCTTCGGCTCGAACTACCTTGCTGCTGATGGAAGATCACCACTTGGGCTTGATGGAGAGGTGATGGCTCTATTTGTTATTTTGTTAGCAGCAGCCGAAGCAGCTGTCGCACTAGCGATTACGCTTAATTTTTATAACAACCACGCGACGGTCGACGTTGATCGCGCGGACGATTTGCACGGATAAATGGATATCACGAAATAAAAGCATGGCTGCCGCACAACTTTTGCCAATTTTGCTTGGAATTGCTTGGCTGATTCCACTTGTGTCATTTGTGGCGATCCTATTTTTTGGGCCTCGTATGGGGGCTCATGGAAAGGGTGCGGCCACGGTTGCGACGACAGCAATCGGCGCCTCGTTGTTTCTGTCCCTGATTGCTTTGGTTTCCTGGACACTGGCTGGCCACCCAGTTCGGTCTGAGCATCATGACGAAAACCACGCCTCTATCCAGTCGCATGACGCTGGGCAATCGCCTGGTATCTGGCCTGCGTCTTATCGATCGCCCGCTCACAGTGATGCAGTGGGTGATGCAAGTGGTCATGGTAGTGGTCATGGAGAAGTCAGTGCACCAATCTCGTACTCCGGAGACTGGTACACACTCTATGCAAGTGGGGCACTTCGGCTGTCTATCGGCTGGGGCATCGACTCGATGCCATTGAGTGCCTCGAGTACTCGATCCTTGAGTGCATCTCGACGATCTCGGTCTTGGTGGCAGCGCGCAGCG
>CAJXFK010000103.1 GCA_913052575.1 uncultured Planctomycetaceae bacterium | reverse complement strand
GGTCGAACGGAAATCCGTTGCCCGACTTCGGCCAGTGATCTCCGCTCGGGGTACCTACCCCGGGCGGAGTTTTTTTTGTTGAAACCGTGCCGCAACAATTGGGCAAAGCGGAACAATCGATGGTACCGAGATGGCAATGAATCGATGTAGACTATGTGGCGTTAGAACAATAGACGACCCTTCACCCCAACGACGATCATCAAGTTAAAGAGACCAAATTCGACAGTTCTTCATGACCAAAACGAGTAAATTCGGTTCATGACAAGGAATGTGGCCATAGCTGAAACACCTAGTAAAATCGGGATGATCAGCCCTCTAGGCCGCCGAAACATGTCTTTTTATTGTCGTGTTCATCGGTTGGCCCTACAATAAAGTGAGTTATGATAGATGTGTTCATAACACTATATCTCAATGGGCTCCCGTTACTCTCCGCTTACCTTCTGACAATTATTTTACGATGCTCGAACGACGGCCTCTCTTTCCCGGTGTGATTGAAATAAACCATCAAGCTGGATGGCGGATCGGATGCAGCGTTTATCTCTTATATGATGAGAATGAGTGGGTTCTTATCGACATTGGCTACGAAGACAATGTCGATGAGATCATTGAACTCATACGGCAAATTGATTTCCCGATTTCTCAGTGCCGTGGACTTATTGCGACACACGCTGACGTTGATCACATTCAAGGTCTGGCCAAAGCAAAGAATCTCTTAAAAGCCCCGGTGTTAGCCCATCCGAAAGCAGTGGATTCACTTGAAAAAGGCGACCGTATAAAAACATTTGCTGAGATTTCTGCTCAAAATGTCCACCTTGAAATGCCTATTATTAAGGTCGAAAAGTCAATTGTTGACGGTGACATCATCACCATTGGGAATCGGAAACTTGAAGTCTGGCATACACCAGGCCATACGGACAGCCAACTTGCATTTCGTTTTGGCGACCTTCTGCTCTCCGGAGATAATATTTACAGAGATGGATCTGTAGGAGCCATTGACGCCCATCACGGCAGTGATATTCCGTCTTTCATTGCATCATTAGAGAGAATTGCGGCGAGCGATGTTGAATGGCTCTTGCCGAGTCATGGACCTGTATTTCAAAAAAATGATGCGCTTCTCGCTAGTACCATTGACAGACTAAAGGGATATCTCACTTTAGCCGATTTTGGAACCTGTGCGACTCATTGGCCACTCATGGATGAATGGGACAAGGAACTTGCTGAAGGACGCTTGCCATCAGAGCGAACACAGACTGCCTAACGTCTTCCTTCTTAAGATATAACGAAAATACTACGTTTTCCGTCAAGTTCGATCTTGATGATTGCCGATACTTTAGGTGATGTGCGGAAGAACCGTTCGCGGACTTACCGAATCAGTACCGGGGGGGAAAAATGAAGTGGTATACGTATGCACTGGCAATATCATTTGCCAGTGTTTGTGTGGGGTATTCGTTACCTCTAAAAGCACAAGCACCAACAGCTAGCCAACAGGCTTATGGGCATCAATGGGCGAACTCATATAACACCCATGATTGGAATCGACTCTATCATTATCCGTATGTCTGGTATCCCCAGAACTACTACGCTGACGGGTACATGAAGAGTGCAAACGACCTTTACCACCGCTATCCGCAAGAGATGCGAGTGCCTGTCTACAATCGATCATGGCAAAATTACTATCCGAAATCTCGGCGGTACCATCAGGGGCATCATTTCCAACTCGATGTATTCTGAGATTCAACGATTGATAATTTACAATACATGAGATAGCGAGACAGAATTTTTGGCGCGACCTTGCCGTAAAGATTTCAATCAGGACTGTTCGTGTTCTTGGGTAGACAACGTATGATGCCAGCTGTTCCAAAGTGATATATCTGGTATGGGTGCTCGTGCAATAACTGACTGGTTACTTTCAGGATCAACGTACTCAATGCTTCGTGCGTGCAAAGCAATCGGTCGATTACGGATGGTGTCAATGTCTTCTGCTGACACATTGTCATAGAGACTGTCGCCAACGATTGGCATACCATGGCGTGCTGCCTGAACTCTCAATTGGTGCATACGGCCAGTTTCTGGATGAAGCTCCAGAGCATGGAAGCCTCCATGAGAAGCCAGTACGCGACCACGTGTTTGAGCTAACTTTGTATTACCGTCACTGGATTTCGCAATTTCAACACGCGGCTCGTTGGGCACTTTACGTATTTCATCTTGCCAAAAAAATGGCTCCACTTTGATTGCTTCACCCATTCGTGGTTTGACAATCGCAATATATGTTTTTCGGATTTCTCGTCGTTCGAATTGTCGTGATAACTGCCTTGCTGCTCGTGGAGTTGAGGCCAACAACATGATGCCAGATACCGCACGGTCCAAACGATGTGGAACCCCAAGAAAACCACCCGGATGACGTTTTCCGCCAGTAGCAATTGATTCTTTAAATAGACTCTGGAACTTCTGTCTTCGGATTAACGATTCAACGGATTCAATGCCCCATGGTGCCTGCGTCGGAAGGCCAGCAGGTTTACACACTGCCAAAACTCCATTGGTCTCGAATAGTACTATGATTTTTCTAAAAAAACTCATGTACTATCTCTACGGTTCGCGACATTCATTCCATGAACACAGGGTTTGCAAAAAAGAGAGATTTCGTAAAAGAGTTTGATCTCAGCCCAACGACTTACCTTACGCTGCTCGTTTCAATAATTAGGTAACACCGAAACTCAACACCGACCATCCTACAAGATTATGAATCCACAACAATCAATTCTCTCGTACTTCATATTGTTTTTTTTCTGCCTAAGCAGTCCTATCCTGGCCGAGCATATTCCCTCAGATGAATTCGAAGTTGCTGATGGCCTTGAGGTCACTTTATGGGCAACGACTCCGCAATTGTTTAATCCAACCAACTTTGACATTGATAGTGAAGGCCGTGTCTGGGTCACAGAAGCAGTAAATTACCGCAACTTCAGAAATGAGGACCTTGGACTAAGCAAAGAAGCCGGAGATCGTGTCGTTGTGCTTCAAGACACTGATAACGATGGAAGAGCAGATACGTCTCATACATTTGTCAGAGATATCGATTTAGTTGCACCTCTCGGAATAGCAGTGGTAGGAAATAAGATTATTGTATCCTGCGCGCCAAATCTTTTGGTCTATACGGACGTGGATGGTGACACCTACTTTGATCCAGCAATAGATACGAAAGAAATATTACTCACTGGATTTAGTGGTCTCGACCATGACCACAGTCTTCATAGTGTGACTGTTGGACCAGACGGTTATTGGTACTTTAATACAGGAAATGGGGGACCTCATACGGTCACAGATAAATCTGGATGGACCCTGCGTGCTGGAAGTTCATACGCTGGCGGCACCCCTCACCTCAAGGAAAATTTCCCAGGTCGGAAAAGTGACGACGGACGAGTGTGGGTTGGCGGAGTTGCAATGCGAGTACGACCCGATGGCACGGGGCTTGAGCCAATTGGACATAATTTCCGAAATGTCTACGAAGAATCCCTGTCTTCCTTTGGTGATGTTTTTCATGCCGACAACGATGATCCGCCTGCTTGTAGGACCACTTGGCTCATGGAATACGGTAACGCTGGATTTTCTTCAGCAGATGGGTCCCGGAAATGGCAATTGGATCAAAGACCCGGACAACCAACTCGAATTGCTGAATGGCGGCAAGAAGACCCTGGCACAATTCCAGCTGGTGATGTCTATGGCTTCGGAGCCCCTGCCGGCATTGTCTTTGGTGAGAATGGATGTTTTGATGAGCTCTATCCAGACGGACTTCTTCTAGTCTGTGAATCTGCGCGGGGAGAAGTCTTTCAATACTCACCAGAACCACAAGGAGCAGGTTTCTCCCTGCGGCGTTCTGTACTCATGAAGCTACGTTCTGGCAGCGTACATTCTGGCATGTTCAGACCGTCCGATGTAGCTGTTGGTCCAGACGGTGCCATCTATATTAGTGACTGGTATGATCCTGGAGTTGGTGGTCACAGAATGCAGGATCCTAAAGGAAGTGGATCTGTGTATCGGGTAGCACCGAAAAATTTTACTCCAAGCATCGAAAAACTCGATCTTTCGACTGTTGCCGGAAAGATTCGTGCATTAAAAAGTCCGGCTGTCCATGTCCGATCGCTTGGATTTAATTCTTTGCGCGACATGGGGGAAGACGCTGGAACAGAAATTATCGCAGCCTCACGATCTCACCAGCCATTCTTTGCAGCTCGCGCAACATGGCTCTTACCACACTGTGGACAAGAAGGTATCGATCGACTTACTGAATTACTGGATCATAAAAACCCACAGATACGAGTCGTTGCTCTTCGAGCTTTACGTCGCGCGACTACTCAGTCAGATGCTTCAGATAGTGTTCAGAATCTCTGGCTAAAGGCCCAACGAAGGGCATGCGGTGATTCCTCTGCAGCAGTTCGACGAGAGGCTGCAATTTCTCTTCGTGACACACCTTTTCAGGAGTGTCACAAGCTCCTTAAGAAGATTGCTGATCATTTTGATGGCTGGGATCGTTGGTATTTGGAAGCCCTTGGAATAGCATGTGAAGGAAAAGAGCAGGAATCATTTGATTTATTTGTAGACAACTCGGAAGACCCACTCTTATGGGACAACCGTTTAGCTGGGATCGCCTGGCGTTTGCATCCTGACTCAGCGGTTGGACAACTCAGAACGCGAGCCATGGAGAGGACATTACCGCTCACGGATCGCAAAAAAATGGTTGATGCCATTGCGTTTAATTCAGACACGCAGGCTGCTGCTGCGATGCTTGAGATCGCTCAGCATGGGCCAAAAGATATTCGTGACTACGCAGCTTGGTGGGGACAACACCGTCTCAAAAATGACTGGAAGCACGTTCAGCTAAGTGACGTATTCCCAGAGCCACCGCCAGTAAGAAAACCTCTCCCAAATACTAGACTCGATACATCTTTCGCTCCTCCGGGTGAGCCCATCTACAAAAGTACTCATGGCCAGGCATCAATCGACCTTGATATCCGCGGCGCTAAACGAATCTATCTTGTTGCTGACTCAAACCACGCCAAATCAGGCGATGCTTTTTGGATTGCTCCCGTTTTAACAAGCGCAGAATCGAATGTAGACCTAACACAAATTCCTTGGACGATGGCTTTTTCTGGTGGGATACCGAGTGGACCGCCACCGGCTCCAAACAAGGCCTCGTCAGCACGTCGGAAAAAACCACCACGACCGCCACTCACCGTTTCACCTGGATTGACGAAATCGGGTAATGGTCAGCCCGCCATTCGGGTAACCGGACGTTCTGTTATTACTTACGACGTGAGTGCTTTGAACCCACTTCGGCTACAGGTCACTGCGTCCGAGGGGACAGCTGTCAAAGGCCAGATATTTTTTTCAATATATGTTGATACATCCAATACCGCAAAGGACATTCTGCCGGCACATTCTCTGACAGACATCCCTGGCAGTGCATCGCTCGGCAGAGCCATATTTCACTCAAACCATATTGGGTGTGCCAAATGTCACATCATCAATGGCTACGGTGGAGAAATAGGTCCTGATCTCAGCCAGATCGCTCGCAAGCATTCAGCGATTGCACTACATGAGGATATTCTAAAACCACATGCAGCAATAGCTGCTGGGTTTGAAACAATGACCGTACTTACAAACAAAGGCACTGCGATGAGTGGGCTTCAAGTGTCTGCTGGAGACCCTATTGTGCTGAAGGATGCTTCGGGGACAATTCACAGCATTACCCGCGAAAATACTGACACAATTTTTCCTTCAAAAAATTCTCTTATGCCAGAACTAGCAAACTTACTCACTACCGAAGAACTATCTTCTCTTATTCAATTTCTTCAATCAGCAGCGAATCAACAACCAGACATGTAGGGTGACGGTACAGTAAACGCATTCAAAACAATTTCCTTATATGCCTTCCTTTTCAGGAACGACTGCTTTGCAAGTGTTTTATACTTCATCCGCAATGTGAAGTCGCATCGACTTAGAGTGTTATCTCCAAGGCGTAACCGAGTTTTTCCAATTCTGTTTTCGGCAGTTGAATCTCAACGGTTCCTGATTCTTTTTTCCAATGCAACGTTTCTGGTGAACCAAGAAGTCTAACCTCTGTAAAAGAGACATCATTCAGTGACCGGACTCTGGCGATACCGCTTTCTGGCCACACCATTCCGATCACGTAGAGCTTCATACTTTTTTTTGTAAACCAGAAATCTTCACTCGTTACATCAAGTTTGAAGCCGTGCTTACTGCGATGCTCAGTTCCCTTAATTGAAATTCCGGCTGGGCCCTCATGGGTAATTTTCCAGGGCTTGGTGCCATATATTGCATCACCATTGACCTTAAGCCATCGTCCGACTGCCAACAAATTATCGGCTGACTGCTTTGGTATAACGCCTGTTCCATCAGGCCCAACATTGAGTAAAAAATTTCCACCCTTGCTCACATTTTCAAGAAGCCAAAACAATGTCTCTGCCGGAGATTTCCAATCTTCGTCATATGATTTAAATCCCCAAGAGTTGTTGGTTGTTGCAATACCCTCCCATGTATTTTCACTCGCTTCATCAGGAATGACATTATCACCGGGGGTCCCAATGTCACCAAACTCATTTCCGATTCGCTGACTCACAAGTATCTCTGGGTTTGATCTATAAATGGTTTTATAGAAGTCAAAACTAAATTGAGGAGGAATGTAAATTGGTGTATCTAACCAAATTTCTGAAAGGTCGTAATTCGCCACTAATTCCTGAACCTGCGGCAAAGACTTGCAAGCGATATAGTCATCGAACCGAACTGGTGACGGATCAAAGTCATTCACAAACATGGCTTGCTTTGGTGGCTCGTGATAACAGTAGTCCTTCATTCCAGAATCACCGCCATCTCGCCAGTCAAGCGCATGCGAATAGTACACGCCGAAAGCAAGACCACCACGCTTGCACGCTTGCTCGAGCTCACGAATAATATCTCGTTTGAATGGTGTCGCCTGAACCACATTAAAGTCACTCACCGCAGAGTCGAATAACGCAAAGCCGTCATGATGTTTTGATGTGATCACCATGTATTTCATGCCTGCTGCTTTTGCAATGGAAACCCACTTATCTGCATCAAACTTTGTCGGATTAAATGTTTTGGCAAGCAAGGCATATTCTGAGCGTGGTATTTCTTTCCTTCGCATGATCCACTCAGCCACCTTTGGACCTGTGCCGCCCTCTTCCATCCGCTCGCCCTTCCAAACACCCCCGCACTGGGAATAAAGCCCCCAGTGAATAAACATGCCATATTTATTTTCATTAAATCGTTTACGTCCCTGCTGCTTCGCCTTAGAAGCATTCATTGGCTGCCATTGCTCCTGCAACCGAATCATCTCAGCTGAACCAGGAATACCTGAACCATTCACACCCGCTGCGAGCAGAGAGTTTGAGCTGCAGTTCGGTAAACAAAAAGTAAAGAATCCGAATGCAAAAATAAAAAGTTTTTGGTTCATTATTGATATGACCTTGCTACTTAAAAAATGCTTTTGAACAGAACTGTTCGAATATGCTGTATCTCTGTTATACCGCTTTCTTTGTAATTACTCATACAAAGCCCTGCCCTCTGCTCTCGATTTGCTTGCGTGCTTTAGTCCCGCCGCATACACTCTGAAATGATTTCAGACAAGAATAATTGACTTTCTAATGAGGTATCGACATGTGTTTATTTAAATCTACTGCGTGGCTCGCGATCGTATCCGTAGCTGTTCTTTTCACTGCCGAAACGCGCGGCGATGAGGGTGAAAAAAAACCAGCGAGTGCTGAACAGCAATTTAAGCAGCGAGACAAAGATGAAGATGGTTTCCTGTCACTCGAAGAATTCAAGAGTGCTATCAAAAAAGAAAGCATGAAGGAACAGGCTGACAAATGGTTCAAAAATCGTGACAAAGATGGCGACGAAAAACTCTCATTTGAAGAGTTCGAAGCCGGCAGAAATCCAAAGAAAAAAGCTGACTAAAAGTGGCAATACAAAGGCCCCTCTGCTTTAACACAAAGCAGAGGGGCTCTTTTATGATTTCTCACCGCTTCTGCCGTATGTGTCGCGGTTGTCTTACGTTTGATGCGATTCCAAGAGACTTCAACAGCAAGATTACGTAATAGGTGATATCAAATTCCCACCACTTGTGCTGAGTGCTAGCGCTCACTGGATCGTGGTGATGATTATTGTGCCAACCCTCACCCATTGCCAATAGAGCTACCAGCCAATTATTCCTACTATCCTCACCTGTTGAGTAGGTGCGATAACCAAAGAGATGTGTCAAAGAATTTACGCTCCAAGTGATGTGCCAGACAAGAACTGTTCGTACAAAAACACCCCAGACGATTAAACTCGCAGAAAGTTGAGTACCTGCCGCCCAATCACCTGATATCCACCGACCAAGCAGTAAGCCAAAAATCCCAAAGGCTATTGCGTGCGCGATATATATCCAGAGAGCTGCAGTAGGATGTTGTTCAAGAGCACGGTAATAAGGATCAACAAGCACATCACGGGCGTAACGATCGAGAAAAGCAAGTGATTTGCGATGTGGGACACGACGAAAAAGCCATCCCATATGTGACCATGCAACACCATCACGTGGAGAATGGGGGTCAGGGTCATCGTCAGAATGACAGTGATGAAGGCGGTGGTTCGCCACCCATCGAGAAGGCGTATCCTCAAGTGAGCAGACCGCAAGAGTAGCCAAAATTCGCTCAAACCACGGTGGAACTGACAGACTACGATGACTTAAAAGACGATGATAACCGAGATTAATACCAAAGGTGCCAAAAACTATTGTGCCAAGTGCAGCGGCAACGACTCCGCACCAACTAAAACACCAAGGCAGAATAGCAAGACAAGACAGGAGGTGAATTGTTGTGATCGGTACAGCATACTCCCAGTGCATATCATGCTCTGGGGTCTCAGTCGCTTGAACAGACATTAGAAAATAAAGACTTCTGTTAGGGGCGTTTTCGCCCAAGTGTACGACTGTGAAGATATGAGTATCACGTAGTTGGGTGAAAACTACAAGAACTGTAGTGCATGACCAGCAGAAAACAACTACGACTTGCGCGAACGTTGTTTTTGGCACCAGCAGTTTCGAAAATTTCTATTGATTATTCCGGAACTCTTGCCTTACCCCTACAGCTTTACCATCGAGTTGCCATGCACCTTCGATTGGAACACCAAGATGCGTGAGTGCTATTACGGGCACATCTACAATGTAGGACGGTTCCTCAATCTCACCTTTCATGGAATCCTTACCACTGACTACCAAAAAAGTAGTGACTATTTCCGGAACATCATGACCACCACGGTGTTTCCTGCCGCGACCTCCATGATCCGTAGAGATAATAATAAGCCAATTCTCTTGAACATGGTCTGGTCGTGATTGAATTGCCCCTATTAGGCTGGCAATATGTACATCCACGGTCTGTATAGCCTGCAGATAGCTTGGCACACTTGGATGAAACCCGTCCCGATGACCTACTTCGTCAACCTGACCAAAATAAACAAAGACTGCATGAGGATTCTGCTGGGTTAGAAATTGAACGGCCTCCCCAGCAAGCATTTTGTCCTTTTGTTCCAAAGAGTCTTTGCTCGATGCTGGACGAACTTTCCGAACATCTGCAGCACGAACGATGTATGTGTCTATCGGCTCCCAATCAACAAAAGAACCGGTACAAGCATTAGGGAACTTCCGCTTTAAATACACAAAAAAATGTGGATACGCGTCGTAATTTCTGCCACGAAATGTATTGTCGTGAACACCGTGCTTATCAGCCCATACTCCCGTGAGAAAACTCGACCAACCCGGTCCACTAATTGTTTCATTTTCGCGGTAACGATTACCAAGAATTTTTGTATTTTTTGTAAACGCGCCGGCTGCAATAAGATGATCGATGGCTGGCGTGTTCGCATTCTGAAGTGCATCAGGCCGGACACCATCGATCCCAATGACCAGAACACGTCGCGTAGGGACACTAGGTTCGGAACCATGACATTCGGTCTGGTTCCACAAGTCAGTCACACCCCAAAACGCGAGAACGATACCTGCTATTCTGGCATTTGAATTCACCATCAGCAGTCCCTCTGCAACTTTCAACGTACGTAACGGCAGGCCTGTAATGCCTGACTACTGGCCACGACTGAGCTCATCCGAAGCCTCGATGAATTGAATGGCCTCTTTTGCAAATCGCCTGCCTAATTCGACATACCCATGTGCTGAGTAATGCAAATCATTGCTGATTTCTTTTCCGCGACGATTCACTCCATCATTGAGATCATCTGTATTGACTAAAGTGCGTCGTGAACCATCCTGAGCAAAGGCGGCCTGCTGCTCACGAATCAGACTCCAATGAGGATATTTTGTATTTTTCATATCAAAATCGCTGAGACGACCGATTACAACGTTGATATCGTCTCGATTCAAATCGCTAGACAACTGATTAAGCAAGCCCTCAAGGCTTTTTTTGTAGACATCTCCGTGCTTTTCCTTTGCATCTCGCTCGCCCTGCATCCAAATAAAAGTAACCGTTTGGATTTCTTTACCAACTGTTACCGCCTGAACTTTTTCCATAAGACGTTGGTACAGGTCTCCTGTTGACTCCGGACGACTTCCATCCGCAGCCTCCCAATCCGTGTACCATCTTCGAATGGGCTGCCCACCAAGTGCATCTTTCACAACGATGACGTGGTCTTTCCCAAATGCTTCCTCCACATCGGGGATAAAAGACTCTTCTGGCCTCAGGCCAGCCATATTGGACTGCCCCGAAAGAATAAAGA
>CAJXFK010000102.1 GCA_913052575.1 uncultured Planctomycetaceae bacterium | reverse complement strand
TCAAAAAATAGATGTACTTGCTGAACGCATTCAGCGTGGTATGCCCCTTTGGCATCCCGAAGATTCAACTGACTCAACAGACCTTGTCACCGCAGGTAATACTGCCTGAGTTCAGCTCTGAAGATTTTGATGCTCGTAAAAACAAGCCAGTTCTTCACACGGAAGATACTGGCTTGTTTTTTGTCTTCTTATAAGCAGAAGAGTTAACGACTTCCACGCCCGCGAAGAGCGCCCTCAATATCACGTTGTGCTGTCTGCGCTTTTAATTTCTGTCGCTTGTCGTGAACTTTTCGGCCTCGACCAATCCCCAGCAACAGTTTCACGCGCCCTTGTTTAAAGTACGCTTTAAGCGGAACGAGCGTGAGGCTTTTTTCATACGCAAGGCTTGCAAACCGAATGATTTCACGACGATGCAATAAAAGCTTTCGAGGGCGTTTCGGCTGATGATTCAACTGATTTGCTTTCACATACTCAGGAATATCACATCCAATGAGCCACACTTCACTCCCCTTGACTCTGCCATACGCCTCGTCAAGAGATATCTTTCCTGAACGAAGACTTTTTACCTCACTTCCAACAAGCGCAATTCCGCACTCGAGGGTGTCAAGAATCTCATAGTGATGCCTCGCCTTTCGATTTTCTGCGACGACACGCTCGGCCAAGTCTCCCTTGCCAGACGCTCCTTTACTTGATTTTCCGCTATTTGTTGGTTTTGATGACGCCATCTGGTGTATCCAAAAAAATTTGTTGCCGTAAGACAATTGCCATTCATGCGATCTTCTGTTGGCGAAGGTACACTACTGATCGGTTCATTGGGCAGAATTACATCATTTTGTCAGCATTCGATAAAATTAGGGTATGAAATGACTTATTTTTTTCTTTTGAGTAGAGCCCACGCTTTCAGCTTTTTTGTGGCTAGTTTTATTTCCATTGGGTTTTTTACAAGTCTCTATGCCGCAGACTGGAATGACTGGAGAGGCCCCCAACAGAATCGACATACAACCGAACAGCAACTTGTTACATCATTTGACCCTGATTCGGGCAAGAATGTTCTTTGGAGTCATGATGGAGCTGGTGGAATTTCAACGCCCATCATTATGAACGGGCGACTCTATACGCTCGTCCGTCATGAACCTGGAACTCCGGAGGAAGCCGAAAAGGTAATCTGCGTTGATGCCCAGACAGGAAAGACACTCTGGGAAAACATCTTTAACGTGTACCTCTCAGACGTACCTGCAGAACGCGTTGGGTGGTCATGCGTTATTGCTGATCCAAAAACAAAACAGGTCTTCGCTCACGGAGTATGTGGTGTCTTCACCGCTATCGATGCGGACTCGGGGGAAACGAACTGGCAACGATCATTGCATGAAGAATTCGGTTTTCTATCGACATACGGTGGCCGTACAAATAGACCGATTGTCTTTGAAGACCTTGTGATAGCAAGCGCTGTCGTCACCGGGTGGGGACGAACAGCAAAACCTGCACACCGATTCTTGGGAATGGATGTCGGCACTGGTGAGGTTCGATGGATGAATGGCACTCGTGAACTTCCTGCAGATACGACCTACTCCACACCTATGCTTGCTGAAATTGACGGCGCTGCGGCAATGATTTTCGGATCAAGCGACGGGAGCATCTGGAATCTCCAGCCACGAACAGGACGGCCAGTCTGGAACTATCGCTTCTCTCGTCGAGGTCTCAACGTGGCACCTCTCGTAACAGACGATGGTGTGTATATTTCGCAGGCTGAGGAAAACATTGACAGCACCTCAATGGGGGCTGCCGCCAAAATAAAACTCTTCGGCGATGGAGACGTCACGGATACAAATCTTCTCTGGCAACATAAAGCTGTAACGGCTGGCAAGGCGATGCCCGTAGTGCTTGGAGAGCGAGTGTACTTCGTTGAAGACGGTGCAAAGATTCATACCTTTGATCGTGTGACGGGCGAGCCGATAGGACGTCCTACCCGTCTTTTGGGCACAATCGTTCGTGCGAGCCCGCTTGTTTCAAACGGCCTCCTCTATGTGTGCTCAACAAGTGGTTGGCATGTTCTTAAGCCAACAGAGAGTGGCTTATCATTCATCCATCGGATGCGACTTGCAGAAGAAGACGAGGTGACTGCTTCACCAATTGCTTGGAATGGACGACTTTATCTCACAACTGGTGAACGACTTTATTGCCTGGGTAATTCGGATACCATTGCGGCGTCAGCAAAGGCTGACGAGGTTGACTCACTTGGAAATTCTCAGCCAGAACGTGTATCAAACATCACAAAGGCACCGGCCGACCAACCAGCATGGGTTCAAATTGTGCCGGCTGAATCATTAGTCCATGCCGGAGAGTCGATTGACCTTACTGTTCACTTATTTGACTCAAAAGGCCGCTTCATCCGAAAGACCCCCGCAACGTTCACATCTGATGCTGGAGTTGTCAATGAAGCAGGCCGCTATACGGCTCCAGAGAATGCACATGCAGGTGCGACCATCACTGCACAGGTTGGTGAATTGTCAGGAACAGCGCGTGTCCGTTCCATGCCACCACTACCGTGGAAATTTACTTTCGACGATATTGAATTACAGACAGATCCAAAAGGCGGATTTCCGAAGGGTTCACCACCACTACCGTGGGTTGGCATGCGATATCGCAATGTTGTCCGAGAAGTTGATGGATCAAAAAGTATGGTAAAGATCACAACAATTCCAAAGGGAACACGGAGCCAAGGGTGGATCGGACCAACTGGTCTCAGCAACTACTCAATAGCAGCCGACTTGCGTGCAGAAGAAACTGGAACCTCAAACGCTCCTCACGATAATGACGAAGCTGCCGAGGCTCAAGGATTGACACGAGTGAACGCTGGTATCACCAATCTCGAAACATCACGATTACCGGACATGGGGTTGATTGCCCAGCGTTACACGCTTGATTTGATGGGAGCGAGCCAGCAAGTGCAGATTCGCAGTTGGCCCCCACAGGTTGCCACACACTTTTCAAAAACCGTACCATTTCCTTGGAAATCCGGCACTTGGTACCGAGTAGTTTTTGAGGCTGGAACTCAAGGTTCGAATGCTGTGCTGAGAGGAAAAGTTTGGCCACGAGGTGCACCAGAGCCCGAGTCGTGGACCGTTCAAGCTATTCATAAAAATGGTAACCTTCAGGGTAGTCCTGGATTCTTTGGGAACTCAAAAATGTCTGAGATTTATGTCGACAACATCACGGTGGAGGCTGTTCAGTGAGATTTTTCAATATCACCTTTTTTATAGTTGTGGTACTCGCTACATCGTTCACAGAACCAACTTGCGGCGAGGATTGGAACCAATGGGGTGGCTCTCCTCATCGCAACAATGTTCCTGAGGCCACCGGGATGCCAACAGAATGGGAGCCTGGAGACTTTGATTATGAAACGGGTCAATGGAATGCAGAGACGAGTAAAAATATTGCGTGGGTAGCAGCACTCGGCAGTCAGAGTTATGGAAATCCAGTTGTCTCGGATGGGAAAATTTTCGTAGGAACAAACAATGGCAATGGATGGCTTGAGCGATACCCTGCAAAAGTAGACTTGGGTTGCCTCATCGCCTTTGATAGCTCCGATGGAGCATTTCTATGGCAGGATTCAAGTGAAAAGCTTCCAACGGGACGAGTCCATGACTGGCCACTACAAGGAATTTGTTGTGCACCATTGGTTGAGGGCGACAGGCTCTGGTATGTAAGCAGTCGCGGTGAGGTCAAATGCCTTGACACAGAAGGCTTTCGAGATGGAGAAAACGATGGCCCTTTTACCGAAGAAGAAACAGAAACAGAAACAGAAGCAGACGTTGTATGGGTGCTCAATATGATGACCACCCTCGGCGTATCACAACATAATATGTGCTCCTGTAGTGTCACAGCAGCAGGTGATCTTCTCTTCGTACATACAAGTAATGGTGTCGATGAAGGTCATATCAATTTACCGAACCCAAATGCACCGAGTTTCATCTGTATTGATAAAAGAGATGGCAAAGTTCTTTGGACAGATGCCTCCCCTGGGCCTAATGTCCTTCATGGTCAATGGTCGAGCCCGGGTTACGCGGAAGTTGAAGGTGTTCCTCAAGTCTTTTTTGGTGGTGGTGATGGTTGGATTTATGGTTTTGATGCACGGGGAGATGGTAACGGTGGTTCAAAACTTCTTTGGGAGTTTGATTGCAACCCAAAGGAATCAAAGTATTCACTTGGAGGCCGCGCCGATAGAAATCACATCATTGGAACACCAGTTTTTTACAATGGTCTCGTTTATATAGCTGTTGGTGAAGACCCTGAACACGGTGAAGGCGTCGGTCATCTCTGGTGCATCGATCCAACCAAACGAGGTGACACCAGCCCTGAAATCGCAGTCAGTCTTGCAGACCCAAATACGCCACTACCACATCGTCGCCTTCAGGCAATCAATAGCGAAGAAGGTGAGGTAGCACGTCCTAATTCAAACTCGGCAGCTATCTGGCATTACCCAGGATTTGACGCTGATGAAAATGGCAAGCTTAGTTTTGAAGAAACCATGCACCGCACCTGCGGTACAGTTACGATTAAAGATGGCCTGCTTTTTATTGCAGATTTTAGTGGGCTTTTTCATTGCCTCGATGTTCAAACAGGAAAGCCATACTGGACCTACGACATGCTCGCTGCGAGCTGGGGTTCGCCCCTTATTGTTGATGGTAAAGTTTATATTGGTGATGAAGATGGAGATGTTTGCATTTTTGATTTGTCCAAAAAAATGAATCTGATTACAGAAATTAACATGGGGAATAGTGTTTACACCACGCCCATTGTGGCGAACGACACGCTGTACATAGCGAACCGTAGCCACCTTTTTGCAATCAGGGAAGGTGCGGAGCCGGCCAAAAAAGCAGACGACAATTAGGAGTGTGGCTTGATAGCGAGATGTTTGCAGACCTTTGTATTGTGTTTTCTTGCCTCTGGATGGCTTAGTTTACTTTCTACAAACAGACAAATTCGTGCTTCCACACCCACCGAGGACAACCAAGCACTTCCTCGCCTGCTTGTGGAAGCTAATCGAGTCGTAATTCTCGGTGACTCGATCGCATACAGTGGCCAATGGATTTCATATCTCACATGCTGGATGGAGACCCAGGGTACTGCTGCTCGCGTTATTAACATGGCGATTCCGAGTGAAACTGTATCTGGTCTCTCAGAGAACGGTCACGCCGGTGGAAAATTCCCAAGGCCATTTTTACATGAACGTCTAGATCGAGTACTTCGTATCTGTCGCCCTGATGTCGTACTCGCCTGTTACGGAATGAACTGTGGCATCTACCAACCACTTGATATGAATCGCTTCAAAAAATTCCAAACTGGCATCCATCGTCTGCATAGAAAAGTTGAGCAAACGGGGGCACAGATTATTTATCTGACCCCACCGATCTACGATCAACGTCCTGGCAAGCAGGGTCCAGCAGGCTCAGCCGACTACGACGCTGTTCTTGAACACTATTCCGAGTGGTTGCTCACAAAGCGCAGCAGTGGCTGGAATGTCATTGACGTACATGGCTCAATGAAAAAATCACTCCGACGAAAACATCTATCGCATCCTGCATTTACTTTTTCTCCAGACACTGTCCATCCTGGAAATGAAGGACATTTGGCTATCTGCAGAGCTATCCTTAACGACTTTGGTGTCTCACCAACATGGACTCCTGACAGCATTCAAGACATTCTGCCACGTGTCACAAAAAGGCTCGAGATTCTTCGGAACGCATATCTTTCGGCTGCTGGGCACAATCGACCTGGTATTGCTGAAGGACTCCCAATTGATGAAGCCATTACTCAAGCAAATTGCATGACAAAGGCAATCCGTGCAGAGGAATAAGTCCTCTACAATTATCAGACAAGATAAAACAGCCCGAAGATTCTCACTACTGACCTTTCGTATCAGCAGAATCACTGCTCCTGGCACGAACGACTACTTCTTCCGCCACCCAATGGCCATCCACCCATCTTTACGAGCTTCAAGTTGCTCCATAGGAAGTGGACCAGCGGCAGCGAGCTGGTCAGGAAGTTCAAGTGGATCAACAGTGACATTCTCCTTGAAAACCCTACCGAAACGCTTCTGAAGAATTCTTCTCAGAGAAGTTTCAGAAACGCTCAGCTTTTTGTCACCACCGGGAATAAAACCTGGGGGATAGATTTGAACCTCACCGTCTCGCACCAACCGAATTGTATTAGCGTCCTTTTCAATACGATATGCAACCGAAATATCCATTGCTGGGAATTCACGATCGCCTGACGTATACCGACTTCCACGAACAGTCAGTTTAATTCTGCCGTTGGTAGCATTAATCTCTACAGGCTTTCTTTTTGCGAAAGTAATTGACCATGGTGGCTGATCTGGATCACTCGTTAATGATTCTGGCAATTCACCATCACGCTCTTTTAATTGTTCTTCAACAAACTCTTGAGTGATGGTTCGGCCGGCCAAGGTAATCTCGCTCGCATTGTTAACCAGTGTCTCATGAACTCGCACCGATAGAACAGCATTGCTGTCCACCTCTGGAGGATTTGTAAAGGCTGCAATCTGATCACGCAAAGCTTTTCTACCAATAACAGTAAGTTTGTCATTGGTCGTACTCATCCTCAGGAGTTCGGGATACCAACCACGAACTTTGAGTGGCTGACGAAATTTTTGCTCATAGTCTCGTGACGCTTCACTGATTGCATTTGCTGTTTCAGCCTCAAACTCCTGCCGAACCCGTTCCTGAGCACGCCTTTGACTGATAGCTTCGATTTTAGGCTTCAGTTCTGAAACTTTTTTTGTCGCAATACGGCGGATAAAATTCTTGCCAAATCGGCTCTTAATCCCTAGCCCAGTCATTCGTGTTTTGGTCGAAGCCATCGCAACAGTCTGATCAGCCCATAATCGCTCATCATTGATATAAATTCGCTTCCGAGCAGACAGTTCTGTCACACCTTCGGAGCAGACAGTAACCGGCCCTTTCGTACTACGCGTATTCGCCAAATTCGTTGCTTGAAATGACAACTGCGTTACCGCCTGCCGCGAAGAAGGAATAAAATCGAGGAATACCATCCCACTGGTATGCCCACTTCCTCGCACAGGTGTTCCTAATACAACTTCATTCACGGGAGACACGCGATCCACAACACGATTAACTGCTGATGAAAGCAAGCTTTCGTCAACACTCATGAAAAGATTTGGTCGGTCAACAGCGCTTCGAATCCTTGTCACAATTTCAGATGCCTGACGAGACTCTAGCAATCTCGCCAAAAGAGGGCCAACACCGTCGAGAGACTTGGGTGTCTTTTCTTTTGTAGCGTTCTTGATGAGGCCATTAAGCTTTTTTATTCTTTTTGTATATGTCTCTGAAGCTTGATCATTGTTTGCGGCTACAGTGACCTCAATTGCTGCAGCGAGCGCTCGTCGTACCGTGACAAATTGATACATCTCCAACCCATTTTCATCTGCATTGAAGCGTCGATACAACTTTAACAAGACACTCACATCAAGCTTTTTTCCTGCACGTGCTTGAGTCTCAAGAGCCGACCAATCCAAATAGCTTCGCCAATCAACACCACTCGCACTTCGTGACAGAAGTTTATTCAATGGCCTGAGTGACTCACTGAGATCAGTAGATGCTTCGAGCAGAGCGTTCTCGTTCGGTTTTTTAAATGGTGGAACTTTCCCAATTGGCTGTTTACCAAAATCAGCAATGTCTGCCGCACCACAGATTCCAAGAATACTGACGCTGGAAAAAGAGATAACAAAGACAAGGGCAACGTGACGGAGCATTACATTCGCCTGACTGAAAAGGATCGGAAACAGAAACGATTAGGTAGAGTGTAACGATTCTAGGGAATCAAACTCTACAGCAGACTCTACAGCCTGTCTGAGGATTCTATGCATATTTTTCTACCATCGTTGTCAAAAACCGTTGATTTCCTGCATTTCCTCGGGTTTCTAAGGGAAGACCATTGTCGGATTTCGACCTCAACGATTGAATATGGGCGACGACAGAAACATGATTTTAAAGAAATTCTTTCCCCGCCAGACATCAGAACTTTTTGCCATGGCAATAAATAGTCAATGCCGCCTTGTACAACCAGCCACAATAATTTTCATCTTCGCTTTAAGTTGGCCGTGTTATGCGGATGAACATCAGACGAACTCATCGCGTTCGATAGTGCAGCAGGGCATCATTGAGATACCGGATTACGTGGAAGCCATAAAAGTTGCGAAAGAAAAATCAGCGATGCTACTGGTGTCAATACGTGCAAAAAATCGAACCGATACCAATGATTTAGTTACTCAACAACTTGCAGACCCTTCTGTCAGAGAAGTTTTTATTCGTTCAAAAACACTATGGGTTTTTTGTGAACTTAATTTTGACAAGACTTCAACCACTCTCCTTCATTCAAATTCTCTTCAACAACTCCGTAAAGGATCGGGTATATTTGTAGTTGACTATGCCAACAAGGCGATGCATGGACGAGTCGTCTCGGCCCTGCCGCGACAAAATGGTCGGTATTACACGTTCCAAACATCAGACCTCTTACTGCTTCCAGCATTGCCCACCGGCTCTTTGACACAACGTTCAATGATTCTTGCTGTCCGCAGGCATACTGATCTTCCCAGAAGCACAGATGGAATCTTCGACATCGAACTTAGTAAAGCAGCGACTTTACATTCTGTCCATCAGGCACAATTACAAAAGCAGGGGCATCATGACTGGCAACGACGTTCACAACAGCTTCGTCTACATGGCGGCATAGTCAAAGAGGTATGTGCTGAGAGTTGGCCGGACCAAGACCTACTCGATTCTTGCGTTGACTGCGTTTCTTGCTGGCGGCAATCACCCGGCCATTGGCGAGCAGTCTATGGCGAGCAGTCTGCTTTTGCTTTTGACATTCGGCAAGGTAACAACAGCATTTGGTATGCAACAGGCATCTTCATTCAGTAACCTGAGCAACCGGAAGAATAAATATTTTCCCGTCACCCATCCGCCCCGTTCTCGCAACCTCACTCACACTATTAATGAAATAATCGACCTGGGAATCTTTGACCCAGCAATGAATTTCGACTTTTGGAAGGAAGGCAAGTGATCGGTCTTGCTCGGTCGAAGCATCAAGATAACTTTTCTGTCGTCCGTAGCCTTTTACCTCATGCACAGCGAGTGCATCTACTTGGAGATCAGAGATTGCTTCAAGGACACGTTCGGCTAAAAACGGTTTCACGATTACTAAAACCTGTTTCATAACGACACTTTAAAAACAGGGTAATTACTGAATGACAACTCTCGCAACACACAAGCAGCCAGATAAAAAAATTTCATTTATTTATTTTTTATTTAAGAAGAAAGCTAAGCTAGGGATGGTTCAACCCCACAATTCTTGCAAAAGTTTAGCAACTTGCTGAGCATCATCTGAAGCAACAATACGATCTATTGTCGATTGAGCAACCTCGAGCTTTTCCAGTGATTTTGCAACAGAACCCCAGATTTTTGTACGTTTCTTCCCCTCGGCAAGATAAAGATCGGTAACTTGTTCGCCAAGGCGTTGCACAAGGGCTGTATCAAGGTTCTCGTAATAGTTTTTAACGACCTGACGCTGATATCGTGATAATTCCGCCATTCATCTATTCCTCCGGGATTAGTTTAGCCGCGCTGGAAGCAAACGCCCCAGATGACTACAGTATCGGGAAACCAAGGCCTTCCTATCGAGAGAATCCCATGCCGACGATAACCTTCGCTACAGAGAAAAAAGAAATTCAAGTTCCTGAGGGTGCCAACCTTCGCAAAGAAGCGATTGCCGCAGGCGTCGCATTATACCCCGGTGTTCATAAAGTCCTCAATTGCCACGGAATGGCATCGTGTGGAAGTTGCCGGGTGCTTATCACAAAGGGAATGGAAAACACGAGCCCAAGAGGAATTCTTGAGAAAGCTCGCATGGGTGTCTCTATGGCCTACATCGGCAATGAAGAGACCATGCGACTCGCATGTCAAACACGAGTCAATGGAGACATTACTGTCACCACCTGTCCCTCGATAAATCTATACGGCGATAACTTTTTTAGTTGAATTTCAAGTGACAATGCCATTACAGAATGGCGTGATTAACTTGCAACACGACCAACGGTTGCAGTGATCGTCAGAGAAGTCCATCCTGTGTCTAGATTTTACTCGCTGCTCTAAGGTACATACATGTCATCTGAACACTCAACAGCACAAACGACCCCTTTACTAGACAGCCTTCGTTGGGAAAAATTTCCCGTTCTTGATGATGGCTTTGTGACACTTGTTGATGTCATGGGGAACGATGCCTCCGTTGTACAATCAGCAAGAGTCAGTTATGGAGAGGGGACAAGAAAAGTCAGTGATGACCGACAATTGATTCGATATCTCCTAAGGCATGCACACACCACACCGTTTGAGATGGCCGAAGTAAAATTTCTCGTGCGGGTGCCGATGGATTGCTGGCGACAATGGGTCCGGCATCGAACTGCAAACATCAATGAGTACTCAACTCGATATTCACTTGCAATTGACTCCATGCAAAGCACTGGAAACGATGGGTGGCGAAGCCAGGCTGTATCGAATCGTCAGGGGTCGGACGGTTTTCTCAAAGACAATGACGGACATCCGTTAACCCAATCCGAACAAGAATTACAAAGCCTTGCTCGTAGAGTTTATGAGGAAAGGCTAGAGGCCGGCATTGCTCGTGAACAAGCACGTAAAGATCTGCCGCTTTCAACATATACGGAGGCTTATTGGAAAATAGACCTTCACAATCTCTTGCACTTCCTTGCGTTAAGAATGGATAGTCACGCACAACTTGAAATCCGAAAGTATGCCGAAACAATAGGCTATGAAATCATTGCAAAATTGTTTCCTCTTTG
>CAJXFK010000101.1 GCA_913052575.1 uncultured Planctomycetaceae bacterium | reverse complement strand
ACGGGCCTCGCTTGAAACACATGGTGTGCCGAGTGAATGAATTTTTTACAGAAGTCGAATGGAGCTAGTAATCTGTGGTTGTTTTATACAGATGGGGACGCTCCTGGCGAGTGTCGGTGGCTGCACCTGCTTGGAATCAACAGACGTGATGACACACGTTACTGCAACCTTGTTTGTTCGAAGCTGGTGAGGCTTCAAGAACTAGAGCGATGTGCAGTTGCAATCGGTCTCAGTATGCTTGTTCAAGTTCTCATGTTTTTGGTAGTCCGCTTTAGGATTCTATTGAATTCTAGTGAGATTGACCTACCACTCTGGAAATAACGACAGTACACATTACGGACACAGCAAGCTTTGGGATTACAGTAGTGAGACTCGTGGCTACAAAAGGTTCTAGAGTCAGCCATTGAAACCTGTTGAAGACGGTCGTCTTTTTGAAAAAAAGGTAAACTGATAGCCAGTTCTCTTCTTGCAAATAAAAAATATCATGAAACCATCCCTCTTCTTCTATCAAGACCTTCTTCCTCATACTTCTGTTCAAATGGTGGAAGAGAAAAACGGCATTGATGACAAAAACCTTGTCGAGCGAATCATTGCTGCGTACTGTCAAAGCTCTACTGAAATTGTGGATGCTGGTGGTCCAATCTGGGATCAGATTGCGAGTAAAACTCAAGATCTTCACGATTCTTTATGCTCAGGTGATGTTCCTGCAGTGACCGAATTTCTCCGCTTCCCACATCGATCTAATCTGCTTTATGGATTTGAGATGGTTTTTGATGAGTATTCAAAAGCAGCAGCTGATAATCCAGGAATCCCCGCCTTGCAAGCTCAGTGGACTCACGACAACCTCGTTCGATTAGCGGAAACAATGGGAGCAGTTCCTGTATATCTTCCAGAAGTCGATTTTCAGGAACGAATGTGGGAGCCTGAACAACTAGTCTCGGCAATAGAGCAAACGGTTGGCTTTGCGATTCAATTTCCAAATACTATTCCTAACGAACATGGTATTCCAACGAGCCGTGGCGTGATTAGTCATCGCGCAGTTCAGGCGCTGTATCAAGCCTGGCGATTGTCTCAGTTGCGAGCTTTTACCAAAGGAGGGAAGACCGTCGAAATTGGTGCTGGCCTCGGTCGCACTGCTTGGTTTGCCAGTCTTTTTGGGCTTAATGATTATACGATTGTTGATCTGCCTATGGCTAATGTGGCACAGGCATACTTTCTTGGCCGCGCATTAGGAGAAGATCGAGTCGTGCTTCATGGAGAGTCTGATGGCAACGGCCCACGGGTACGAATTGAAACCCCCGCGTGGTTCCATGCTTCAAAAGACCGGTATGACATAGCGATAAATAATGACTCAATGGTGGAGATCGGTGTCGAAGCAGTTGAGGCTTATTGGCAACAACTTGCTATCCAAAGTGAAGTTTTTGTTTCGATGAATCATGAAGCGCAGTCGTTTCGTATTGCTGACATTTCAAACCGCCTCGGGCAGGATGTACCTACGCTTCGGTCACTGCACCCGCTTCGTAAAGGCTATGTCGAAGAAATCTTTTTTTTCAATAAAATCTGAAAATTACAGTCTGTCGCTGAAATTTATTTCCTTCTGCTCCAAAAGTCTTATTGGAAAAGACAGCTAATCCCCCTAGGTATGGCGTGTTGCTTTCACGAATACCGTGACTCTGGCCAATGGTGGTCTCTCGTTGGCTTGAAGGGGTAAGGTTTATGAGTTTTCTCCAAAAAAAAACAAGGCCAGGCTAGGGCAAATATGTGCTTGAATCTTCGTCATAAAGGTCGTTTGTTTCTGTGGAAATACGATAGCGCTGGATAGTGGCTTTGAGTTGGTGACGTGGTCTTCCAGTACAACAGGAATTATAAGGACCGATAAGAGGGAGTGAATGTTTCACCTTGCCATTGAGGGCTGTTTTCGACACTATTCCATCTGCGAGAAGACAGGAGTATGAGCACATTGAATCACTGGGTTTCAAAACCTCGCAGGTGCCGCCTCGAGTATTGACATGCAACAGGTTTCTGAAAATACAAATCAAGTAAATGAACCACATCACAACGTGGCAATTATTGGTACCGGTTTTGCCGGCCTTTGTATGGCCATTCGTCTGAAGCAAAAGGGCGAAGAGGATTTCGTGCTGTATGAAAAAGCTGAGACTCTTGGTGGAACGTGGCGAGATAATACGTATCCGGGATGTGGGTGTGACGTTCCATCTAACTTGTATTCGCTTTCATTCGAACAGAATCCAAACTGGTCCACAAAATTTGCCAGTCAGAGTGAAATCCTGCAGTATCTCTACCGACTGACTGAAAAATATCGAGTGGAGCAAAACATAAAGTTTCGTACGGAAATCACGGCGATGGTTTGGGATCCTACAAGAAATCGCTGGCACTTGACGACTGCAACCGGGAAGCGGTTTACAGCAACGGTGGTTATTTCTGCGATGGGAGGGCTGCACGTGCCTTCCACTGCCAATATCTCTGGCCGTGAAGATTTTTCAGGCCCTTTATTTCACTCGTCCCAGTGGCGACACGATGTGGAACTTCAAGATAAGCGAGTGGCTGTCATAGGCACTGGAGCGAGTGCAATTCAGTTCATACCAGAAATTGCATCACGCGTTGCAGGCTTGACAGTATTCCAGCGTACTCCGCCATGGATTTTACCAAGAAACAATCGAGACACGTCAGCCTTTGAACGTCTGGCTAAGCATTGGCTTCCGTGGTACCAGCAGGCGTGCCGCTTGAGGCATTATCTGTCTGCCGAGGCGGTTGCGATTGGTCTTACAGTAAAGCCGAAGTTGATGGGCCGAGGTCAGAAGCAATCAAACAATTTTCTTTGTGACCAGGTGCATGATGAAATTCTCCGTAAAAAACTCACTCCGCAATACACAATGGGCTGTAATCGAATACTGTTGTCAGATAATTTTTATGCCACGGTGAATCAACCGAACGTCACATTGGTAAACGATGCCATTCAGGAAATTACAGGGAATGGCCTTCGCGATGGCACGAACAAACATTGGCCGGCGGATGTCATTATCTTTGCTACAGGATTCAAGCCATTTAATCCAACACACGCTATTCGTATTCAAGGGCGAGGAGGGCGTGTTCTTGCCAAGGAATGGGGGGATACACCAGAGGCTTTTCATGGAGTATGTGTCGCTGGGTACCCGAATTTTTTCATGCTCATGGGGCCGAATTCGGGCCTCGGGCACAACTCAGTACTACTCATGATTGAGACGCAGGTAAAGTATATTCTTCAGTGTCTGAAGTGGCTTGATCCGCGTCGGGGTCGTCCGCTGATGGATGCAATTGAAGTTCGAGAAGATGTACAGAAAAAATACAACGATCGTTTGCAGCAGCGGTTTGATAAAAGTGTCTGGCGGTCGGATGGAAGCGTTTATCAGCTGCCTTGCAAGAGTTGGTATAAGACGAAAGATGATAAAGTCTTCGCGCTGTGGCCAGGTTTTGTAAGTTCATACAGGTGGGCAATGCACCGTGCAGATATCAAGAAATTTTTAGATAAATCCTCTGATGAAAGTTGTATTTCAGATGTCACTGCCGGTCAGAGAAAGCCACGAAAGTCTGCGTGATGCATGTGCTTTCCACAGCATGTTGCACAATATGGTGAAGCGGTGTGGTGGGTAATTCAGCGTAGCGTTTCCAGACGCGGCGTTTCCGGAATAGCAATGCTGCAGGGGCTTTGGAGTAGCAGTCAGCCTTAGAAGTGGCGGTCAGCAAAATTGTGGATGGCTTGAATGACATAGTCCACATCATCATCACTTAATCTGGGATGCAATGGAATGGACAGTGCATCTTGATTCAGCTGTTCACAGTGTGGTAACCGCTTGGAAGTCTGGCCATAAAGTGGATTCATATGAAGCGGGTGGTATCGCAGGGTCGTGTAGATATCTGCATCAAGAAGTGTTTGTGCAAGGACATTACGTTTGGGAGTTCGGATGCAATATGTAAAGAGCCCATGCGTATCGCCTTGTAAAGAATTTTTTGGTAGACAAATCTGAGGAATGTCTGCAAGTCCTTCGTCGTAGGCAGCCCAAATTTGTTTCCGTCGGTTCTGCAGTTCTTCGAGTCGTCGTAGCTGGACGGTTGCAATTGCTGCTGCGATGTTTGTCGGTAGCATTTTGATAAATGCCTCACGTATCTCGTATTCCCACCAGGCAGCCTGGCCCTTACTGTCTGTTGCGGTTTCAAATCCTGACTTGCCAATGCCACAATATCGAAGCCAACGTGCGCGCTCGATATGCTCTTCACGCTGAGCTGTAATCGCCCCAGCCTCGCCAGCGGTGAGATTCTTAATGGCATCAAAACTATAGATGCCAATGTCTCCGATACCTCCGCATGGTTTCCCGTTATGAGTGGCAGAGACCGCATGGGCAGCGTCTTCAATAACTGGATATCCAAGGTCTAGGATGGGCTGCATGGTGACCGGGAGCCCTGCATAATGAACCACCATGATTGCTTTTGTTCGAGGGCTAATGCATGGTTCAATATCTTCGCGACGGACATTCATTGTTGTCGGATCAACGTCACAGAAAATAGGCCGATGCCCTGCAAGTAAGACTGCCTGAGCGCATGAGACCCAAGTGAAAGAGGGGATGATAATCTCATCACCAGGTGCCAGGTCAAGGAGTCGGACAGCCATGTACAGAGCATTTGATCCGCTGTCGACCATCAAACAGTTGGTAAGATTGAGATGCGAAGCGAATGCTTTTTCAAAGTCATCTACTTTTTTGCCAAAACCCAGCCACTGAGACCGAAGGCATTCAACGGCGGCTTCAATTTCCTGATCACCAATGTCTGAGCCAAAGACTGAAATCATGAGTGTGGTATGAGGTTTGGAGATGCCGATGAAGGAGTCTGATACTGCATGATAATGTGGTCTTTCTCAGTTTTGATAACGGAGAATTGGTTATCTTTATACCAGTCGCACGCAGGGTTATTCGCAAGAACTTTCAATTGTACAGGCATCGCTTTTCGTTGTATCGCGAATTCAATGACATGATGCAAGGCAGTTCCCATGCACCCACGCGAATGGAGCCTGTGGACTCCTCGTATCACGTTATAAAGATCCCAATGGTCGTCAAGAAGTCGAATGCCGATACACCCCGTCGGCAATGCCTTAACGAGAACCATGAAAAGATGATCTTCATCCCGAGTGAGGTAGTGGGTGAACCACTGCCGTTGCTGTGCAGGGGTGATTTTTTCACGATAGAAAAACCGCTCAGAATGAGCGTTCCTCCATGTGCGTAGAGTTTCCTGGTCTTCTGGAACAACTCTACGAACAGAAATATCCCGATTTAGAAAGCACGTATCTGTATCGTGAGCACTTTGATGCATGATCGGTGTTACGAATGTGTTGTAAAGAATTGATCACGATTGGTCTGTGAGTAGTCAGTATGATCAAAGACATTCAGCAGGCTTAAGTGACGGTGGCGAACTCTTGCAGTGACAGCTGGCCGAAAGCCTTGCTTGCGAAAACATTCAGCGAGTGGGGTGTCCAGCTGAAATCCATACTCACGGATGATATCTGTCCGAAGCATCATGAGTCGCCCTGGCGGATTACCAATCGGGCAGGGCGGTTCAGTTGGGAATGAATCGCGGGATTCATCAGCCCATTGAGGAACCCCAGTAAATGCCCGCTCAGGACTATTCAGTTTGGCCAGGAATTCTGCTGAATGTGTGTCGCCGCTCATAATTTCGCGTGCCTTTTCAGCATCAAGAAAGTCATGCGTGTCGATAAGACTTCCAAGCATGCCTATTGAAGGATCTGCTTGGACAATCCGATACATCTCCGAAAGCCAGCAGCCGTGGGAGCAGGATGCGACGACATCGCTCTCCATATAGACATGCCATGGGCCAACGTCTAAGAGTCGTTCTTCATATGCCTTGGTTATGTTCTCAAAGCGGTTGGTAGAAAACCGTACCACTTCGGCAAAAAGCTCTCGTCTTTCAAATCCAGCAATGACCTGACGTATGAGTGGGTCTGGATGAGCATTGTCAAGTAAGACCACTCGAGCAGGAGACTCAATAGTTCTGTAAAGAGAATCAAGGCACGACCAAAGGTAGATAGGTCTGCCCCATGATGCAATGAAAATCGTAATCGGTTCGTTTGAGTCTTGTGAGGTATTCATGATGGCCTCAATTGCTTTACGGCATTTCCAAACTGTTTTTCCATGGCTGCCGTTCGTTTGTTCGAATGCGGGATTTCTACAGAAGGATCTTGCTTGAGTCCTAAAAATTTCATCATGCTCGGAAACGTCTTCGTATCTGCAAGTTTGCCGTAAAACAAACGGGTCGGTTCTGCAGAAAAATATTTAAGAATTTCTGCTGTGTGGTTGCGGTAAATGTCCGTGTAATGTTTTCGGTGGTGCACGATAGAAAGCAGGTTTAGGCTTGTTTGAGAAACATGTTGTGCTGCTTCGATAGCCTCACGTTCGATCGCTCTGAGTTCTTGTTCTCGATTGTAGACCTTGGCGTGAATATCACTCCAGCCCGGATTTCGGCCACCGCTGTGCCGACACAAAGAATCGAACCAAGCGTCTGGTTCGCGATCAAGAAGAATGAACCGAGATTCAGGAAAACGCTTGGCGAGCTGAGCATACATTGCAGGAAACCACCATGGGTCGTCTTCAAGGATTTCAGCATCCTTGAACTCTGCATTGTCGAAAACGAGATCCAGTTCTCCATCAAACCATGAGCGGCTCCACCCTAACCTCGTCGAGGTTGGTGATCCGGCTCTTATGAGGCCGTGAGACTCAAGCCAGTCACCAGTCGATGTCGTCCCGCTTCGCTGCATGGAAAGGCAAAATAGTTTGAATTTATTTTTTTTCCGCTCACGTCGAGGTTGAAGAAGTCTGTCAAAGGCCACGAGATGTTGTTCTTTAAGTCGTAACGTACACGGGGGCGTGCCCATTTTTTCTGGAAAAATGGTTGGTGGAGGTGTTGTTTCAAGCCATGAGGAGGTGTGCCCACCGAAGGTATCATGGAGGCAATGCAATTCATGCCTGTAGGAAGCCGCTACTCGTGCCCGAAGTTCACTTGACATGTCCTCATCATTTGTTGCGTTGTTGACTGAAAGCTTGCACGAGTCTGGATGTTCGTGCCGAGGAATGTCAAGGAAGTCATGAATTTCATCGAGTGTTTGCTGGGGATAGTGGGCAATGGCATCATAAAATACGATCAGTATTTGTTTGGGATCAAACCACTTGGAGAAACGGAGGAGTGTCTCTGAGTAGTGTCCTCGGGGTTTTCCATTGAGTGTATTGAAAAACGCCATGGCAGCTGGTGCTCCAGGTGCTAGTGTCCCAAAGCGATATTTCATGAGACACTGCGACCAGAATCGATCAATCGGATTTCGGATGCAAAAAATGAGTTTTGCATGAGGAGCTATAGCGGCCATGTGCTGAACGCTTTTGTCATCACAAATTGCATACCGAGGTGTAATTTCACCGGTAATTTGATGAGGAGGAGTAAGCCCAAAAAGCTCGCAGTACCAAGCGTCATTCCAATCTGCAAAGTAGTAATGCATAAGTTGGCGTATGCGACTTTTGTCGTCAGATTCAACGGCATGGCGTAACGCGTCACATATTTGATTTTTCCAGGTGTTGTCTGAGAGTCGTGTTAAAGCATTTGCAGACGGAAAAGGACTTGCTGGAAGTTGACGATCGAAATAATGAAGTTCTTTGATAGGTGGCATTGCTACTGAAGGGCTTCGATGGAGCTGTGCCCATAACCACGTAGTTGCAGATTTCTGTGCACCGATGCCAATAAAGTCAGGCGGTCGGTGTGTGGGCTGTTCGTAGTCACCACAAACCACACTAGTAAGGTCACCCCAGTCAATAGTCGCATTGTTGTTGTATTTCATGGGCGACGCGACTCGATCTGTTCAGCTCATTCGCCCGGCTTGATACGAATTTTCTCTATTCATTGGTTTCCCATACTTTTTGGGAATTTAAGTAGTGAAGTGAACTCAGCTCAATAGGTGTTTCGGCACAATGGAATACTTGTGAAATCGTGCGTGAAAAATGTTGTCGGGAGGATCGGATAGTCGGAATCTGGTAGTCTAGGTATCGTTGGATTCGCCAGAGAAGCTGTTTCGGTGAAGTCAGTGTCGAAGTTATCTTTGAGGAGATTGTTCCGATCTACGGCGTGGACATGTGGTACCGGTAATTTCTCGGCAGGTTGCCTTGGGTAGCCTCGTTTGATGATACGTGTGCTTTCTCAGTGTGCTTAGTTTTTGCTGTGCGTAGTCATTGTGATTTGGGTGTGAGTGTAAGAAGAATGTAGAAGTACTTATGGGCGGCTATGGTTATCTGATTAAGAACCACAATCGTGTGATTGTATTCATTGCAGTTTGATTGAATCGGAGAAATAATGAAGGGAGAGGAGGGGTTCAAAAAACAGGAAAAATTTTCTGTAATGATCCCGACATTCGAGCCCTCCCGGTCACTACTAGATGCGATTCAGTCAGTTTTGAAACAATTCGATGGACGAGTTGCAAATGGAACTAATCTTTCGAAAGACTCTCTGCAGATAACGGTTGTTGATGATGCATCGAGTACGGTCGACGTGTCGTCACTACTCAAAGGATCTGGTCTTGCTGACCGCGTAGAGTTTGTGAAGTCAGGTAAGCATCTCGGCCTTGCAGGGAACTGGAATTATGCAGTCTCTCTTGCGAGAGCAGACTTAGTCCATCTGTTGCACCAGGATGACCGTGTAGAACAAGGGTTCTATCAACAAATGTGGCAGGCATTTCAAGAGCAGCCAGGGTTGGGGATGGCCTGCTGTCGTTCGAAGATAGTCGACGATAAGGGTCGCGTGGTAAAGAAAACATCACGATTACGATGGCAGCGAGGGGTGCTGGATACGTGGCTGTTGCGAATAGGTGAACGGCAAAGAGTTCAATGCCCATCGGTTGTTGTCAAGAAAACAACGTATGCAGCGATCGGAGGATTCCGTCCTGATCTGATTCAGGCCTTGGACTGGGAGATGTGGGTGAGAATAGCGGGTAAGTTTCCGGTGTGGTATGAGCCGAAGTCTCTCGCCGTGTATCGAAGGCATAAACAAAGTGAATCATCAAGGCTTCTTGCCAGTGACATGGTATGGCCAGATATTGCAAAAGCGATCACAATTAATTCAGCGTCTTTTCCAGCTGAATTGCGGAGGGCCATGACATCTCGGAGCGCTCGTTGGCATGCGAAATCATGTCTTCGAAATGTAAGAAAAAATATACGCTTAAAGAATTATCAAGCCGCTGAGCGGACACTCGGTCAATTCCCGAAGATTGTTACTCTAGTTGCTGAGATGAGGATAAAGAATCGGCTGGATCGTAGAGCAGACGGCTTGCGTAGACGAATACAAAGACATCGAGCATCGTAAGGACTGATCTAAAGGCGATAGCGATGCAGCAAATCAAGCGAGCACTTATCTTTGCACATTACGACAGAGACGGTGTTATCGATCCGCACGTGCAGTACGCGCTCCAGTGTTATCGAGAAGTTGTGAACTGTCTCATTGTAGTGTCGACATCGGCCACGGCATTGCCTGAAAGTATTGCTCAACACGTGGATCATTTTATCAGCCGTCCGAACAAAGGGTATGACTTTTGTAGCTGGAAGAAAGGCATGGAGTCACTAGGAGACTACCGACAATTTGATGAGATCATTTGTTGTAACGATAGTGTGTACGGCCCGCTCTTTGATCTCACCCCAGTCCTGGAAAGTCCATGTCTAGATGAAGTTGATCTTTGGGGGATGGTGCATTCCGTACAAGGAACCAAACAGCGTAAGACTCGTGAGCCATCGAATCATCTGCAGAGTTGGTTTTTTGGTATGCGTCGAAATCTGATTCATTCTCCTGTGTTCGATTCTTTTTGGAAGAGTATCACGCCACTCGATAAAAAAAATGATGTTATCAATGCTTACGAAATAGGAATGACAGAAAAATTTCGAGAGGCAGGTTTCCGTGTCGGTGCTATCTATGATTCTGCAGATGGCAGCATTAAGCCGAACCTCTCATTTCTTGAAATTGCCCCACATCTCAACTGGAGGAATATTCGGCATTCATATCGAGTGATAAAAAAGACCAGGCGACGTATCAATAATCCAAGCGAGTTGGCTCCGATACGGCTGGTTCAATTAGGGGTCCCATTCTTGAAGGTCAACGCGTTTGTAGTCAATCATTACGGATTGGACCTGGATTTTATCCGGAACGAACTCGAGCGAATGGCATATCGTCAGGAAATCGACTACGACCTTTCGTTGATTGATGCACATTTGATGAGAGTGGCTCGCGGTTGTGCTGAAACTCGGCTGAAATCTTTTTGAATTGCGGTGCAGCCTAATCACCAGGTATTTGGACGGTGTTGTCGTTGTGTGCGAAGCGACTGCTGCGATATTTTCAGGGTGCCCACATGTGTTGTGCTCAGGAAAAAATTTTTACCGATGCGTGACGAACGTGCCCCAAGGGAACACCCCAACGACGAAGGGAAATATCGTTCAAAGAGTGCAGGGCGATGCCCTTCGATGCTTCATGAAGGTCAGGAGCGGTGAGGCCACGATGCCTGCATATGACACACGCAGTAAGCTATTGTCGCAGTAGTGATTTCGGTATTCTTGCGATGTGTTAGGGGGTGTCATTCTGGAAGTGATGCCACGGGTTGTGCTTCTCAGATGACGAATGCTGCCAGTCATGAAAGAATACCTCTCTTCTGTCATTTGCGATTCTGTCATTTGATAGTGCGAACGAATCTGTCCAAGGTTCAACAGCTGGGTGAGAGCCAGATAACTCACAGAGTTTGAGGTAAACACTCATGGCATCTGGTTCGAATCTCCTGATGAATTCAACACGGGGCCCTATGGCAAGAGAAGAAAACTGTTCTTTTTTAAGTTTTTCCGATGAGGGCTTTAAGTCAACGTGAAGCCACTCCTCGAGAGATTTGAAAACGTCTGTGGGGGATGTTGTGAGTTGGGAGGCGTCTACGATGTAGCTTCTATGTTTATGCCGTGTTGCAAAATGGAGGAGCGCAGCGTTATAGGTTTCCCAGACTTTGAGTGCAAACGTAGGTCGTAGGAAAAAGA
>CAJXFK010000100.1 GCA_913052575.1 uncultured Planctomycetaceae bacterium | reverse complement strand
TCCTCCACCTTCACCACCTGACTGCTCACTGCCTGACTGCTCACCACCTGACTGCTCACCACCTGACTGCTCACCACCTGACTTTTCTCCACCTGACTTTTCTCCACCTGACTTTTCTCCACCTGACTGCTCACCACCCGACTGCTCACCACCCGACTTTTCTCCACCCGACTTTTCTCCACCCGACTGCTCACCACCCGACTGCTCACCACCTGACTGTCCGCCACCTGACTGTCCGCCACCTGGTTGCTCACAATCACACGACCCTTCCGAACCGTTCTCTCGATCGCCACCTTCACGCTCCTTATTCTTGAGTATTCGCTCAATCACCTCCCCATCATCAACCCCATCTGAAGAGAGACTTTTTGTCTCCGTTCCGTCTCGATCATTCTTTGAGTTGTTCTGTTGCTGATCCTGCGAAGTACTTGAAGAGCCGTCTTTTGCACTCGGCGAATCGTTATTCTGCTCCGCAGATGCATCATTGCCACCAGGCACAGTCTGGTCGTCTCTATTCCCTTTTGAGTCTGATCGCTGCATTTCACGAGACCTACCCGAATTCGACTCATTACTTCCGTCGTTGGTTTGTGGCTCGCCGCTGCTGCCACCAGTATTATCCTCGGCAGACACACCAGACTGTTTCCCTTGGCCCTCTTCAGAGCTCGCCCCTCCACTTGCATCCTGGTCTTTCTCCTCAGCCTGATCCTTGCTCATTTCTTCACTACGAGGCTGTTGTTTTTCATTTTTTTCTACTGGGTTTTGTTGTTCAGGAATTTCACTGGACTTCTTTTCCATATCTTCCAAGGACTGATTACCCGGTCGATCCAACGCATCACGAGAAGGCATGGTTTGCTGTGGCTGCTCAGCCTTCCTGTCTGGCCACTGCTCTTCTGGATCTTTTGGCGGTGAGCTTTGTTCGTCAATGATGATTCGACGCCATTTTGTTGCGGTACTATTTGGCTCGGGCTTTCGGTTGTCATGAACCACAGCTCGATACTCAATAATCTTGGCACCAGGCGCATCTTGAGCAGGCACAATACGGGTACTCACACGAACTTCACCGTCTCCATTCACCTGATTTCGACTGTCACCAAACTGCCACAAAACTTTATCACTGATCAAACCAGTTCCCTCAGGACGAGTCTCAACAACAACCTTGGAAAGTGAATAATCTGGATCGATAGCGCGAACACGAACCCTCATCGCAGCCCGAGAAGGCATTCGCTCAGACTCTGCTTCTGGAAGTTCAATAGCAACTTCTGGCGCAAGATCAGGAAAAACTTCAACGCGATGCGTAAGAAGTTCATCGACTACAGGAGCCAAATCTGTACCACTCTCCGATTCAGAACGGAAACGAAGCCGATATGAAGGATGCTCCGCCGATGTCCGGTCTGCTGCCAATCGCAACCGAAGAACTCCTGTTGCAACCTGTTGATTTTTAGGGTCTACGACCAAACGCAAGTCATCTGCTCGGTCAGTATCAAGAAAATCGATCCACGCTGCATCGAGCGTTTGGTTCGACTCAACTTCAATCCGTGCTTCAGTTCCTTCAATCGCACGAATATCGCCCTGCCACTCAACAACCTGATCAGGCTGATCGGTATACGCCGGAAAAACATACTGTACTTTTTTCACTAGCAGTGACGGAGCATCAAGTACCCGTACATCAAAAGGTTCTGTACGTGTGTCACCCGCTTCAATCCTCACCCTAATTGAACGGTCTAATCCGATCCCACTCGAGGGAAGTCTTACCCAATACAGCTGACTCTCCGGACGCTTCCGAAGAATCGCCTTCCAAGGCTTCCCCTCCGGATCAAGCCTTCCGTCATCAAGTAAAGCAGACACCATAACATGAGGGATCTCTGCATCTCTTAAATTTTCTATTTCTGCTGAGATGATCACTTGTCGACCCCGAACAAGCTCAACGCCACCACCTTGCCACCCAAGATGCTGTCGCTCATCGAACATGTAATCGCTGGGTGGCAATGTATGCTGAGAATTTCCTTGTCCAAAGACTGTCGTCCAATAGCAATTAACTTCCTCTACAGAAACTCTGGAGGGAGCCGCCCAGTTTGACCACGGAACCAACAGCCTCGCGGCTGTTACAAACGGACTCTTGGGCGACAGGAGTGAATAGACCGTACCAACGAAAACAAGACATGCAAGAACTGCTGCTAAGGAAACAAGGTGCTGTTGATCAATGACTGCATCCGTTGGAATCGTTGTCATTTGACGGGCAGCTCGCTTGTCAAGTGATCGGGTTATCAAATCTTTATGCGGATCAGTCTCTCCAGGGTTCACAAGAATTGCGTTCACTAGATCATTATGAAGCTCTGGAAACTCAAGTTCGATCGTTCTTGCTGCATACAGAACATTGACTTGATAACGAAGAATTGGCACCAGCCATTTCCATGCTATTGCTGCAACCCCCAACGTACCGGTAAGCAACCATGCCCACCGGATCCAGACAGGCATTCCACCAGTTATCCACCAATGATCTAAAACCACACCAAACAGCAGCCAACAAAATCCTGCCACCATCGTGGTCAATAAAAAAGTAGCAAAAGCAACACTTTTGTAATTCGAACCAGCTTCAGCGAGCCTCTTATCGAGATATTTCGCTGCTCGCGATCTATCAGCCCCCTGCCAATCTTGGAGTACTAGCTCGGAGTCAGTTCGCTTGCCTGCTGTTGCCATGAGATGTCTCGCTTCGCCTCAATCACCGTCTGCTGTAAAAAGAAACGCTGTACTACACCCCGAGAATCACCTGTCTTTTGACTCGACTATTCATTGCTTCGGGCATGGAACACGTTGACGCCACTAGAATAACCCTCCTATTGTACGACTCATGGTTACAAAAAACCTCCTATTACAAAATCAGGCCTAAATTCAAGATGCTTCCCAACGCAGAAAGTTTTCGACGACTGGTTGATGGACGGGCTACCGGAATCATTCCTGCCCTTGCCCGAACTGGTCTCTCTGCTTTTGAACTGCCATATGAAGGCATTGTTCGGTTGCGTAACTATGGATACGACCACGGCATATTCACTGTGAGCCAGGCATCGGTGCCCGTTATTTCTGTTGGAAATATTACACTTGGTGGAACTGGAAAAACTCCTCTTGTCGCATGGCTAGCCAACTGGTTCATCACCCACAATCAGAAACCTGCCATTATTAGCCGTGGCTACAAAGCCAAGAAAGGACACCTGAGCGATGAAGCGGCTGAATTAAATATACTTCTGCCATCCGTTCCACACTTCGCGAACAGACAAAGAATTATTGCTGCGCAAAATGCAACAGAGGACGGTTCAAATATCTTACTTCTTGACGATGGATTTCAACACAGAAAAATCGATCGGGACATAAATCTGGTTACAATCGATGCAAGTGACCCATTTGGCTGTAACCGTATTTTCCCTCGCGGCCTTTTGCGAGAACCACTTGAGGGATTGCAAAGAGCGGACGCGATTATTCTCACAAGAACTGACCAGGTCTCAATCAAAGCTAGGAATGAAATTCAAGCAGAATGCTCTCGGCTTTTAGGCTCACACAAGAAACCATGGATTCAAACCGAACACCGACCAACAAAGCTTCGACTCGCCGACGGGACAACCGAACCTTTTCAATTGCTTCAGAACAAACGCATACTTTCAGTATCAGCCATTGGGAATCCAGCTGCCTTCCAAAAGACACTCATAGCGCTAGGACATACTCCAGTTGCCACGCTTACCTTCCCCGATCACCATCAGTACACAGCCGATGACATCTTTTATATTTCAAAAAAAACTGAACAAGTGAGGGCTGACATTGTCCTGACAACACTTAAGGATCTTGTCAAACTACCTTTGGGGACTGTGTGCGACCGTCCACTCTACGCATTAGAAATTGGAATACATTTTCACTCAGGCCTTCAAGAACTCGAAGACCTTCTCGAAAAGATTTCCTGAAAAGTTAATTCAGCACCACTTTTGGCCAGAACTATTTTTTCTTCTTCTCATTATGAAGTGTATGACGGCGAAGCCGTGAAGAATACTTCTTGAGATGAAGCTTTTCACCACCGCTCTTTCGGCGTAGTGTGTAGTTCACATCACCGGTTTCTTCACACACGAGGTGAACTACTTCGAGCTTTTTCTTACCTTTAGCCATACGATCAAATCTCAAATAGGTGCAATCAGCGACATCGTGAGTGAAAGAGCCTCACTTCCAACCAATAAAATAGAGGCTTCGTAACGCCTTCGCAAGCGGTGGAACTGGTTCACGTAGTTAAAAAGCCAACATAACGCTAATGCTATGGAGCATCGACCTCTTCGTGGTCGATGCTACTAAGGCTGTTTCCACCTAAAAACATGGCCGTTCTTCTCTAGAAGTCGTACCATCAAATATTCAAATCCTCAGGTCTTGTACCACCGAATGTAATGTCGAGCACAAAACCACCACCTGCAGCTGAGTCAACAAGCAATCAGCACGTGGATTCTGTCACTTCATCGACTACAGGTGAATCGAATTCGGGGTGGGCAGAAAAAGTCACTGCAAGCAACGGCGTGCGATCTCTCTATCTCAGTCTTACAACCCATCTGATTATTGCGATTGTTCTTACACTCTGGGTCATAGTGCCTGAGAATCAAACGGACCGGCTATCACCGGTCGTCATTGACTTTAGCACCGAGCCGGAAAAGGAATGGGGAGAAACCAAAGGTGACGATACCGCCGCGACTCTACTCACTGAGGCTGCTGAAAAAGACAACCCTCAAGAAACTTCAAAAGACAGTGCTGATACTTCTAAAGAGAAAACCAACACTGCTAAGGGCCAGCCTTCTCAACCTATGCTGGCAATAGAACCAAAGAGAGAGCCTACCCCTGAGAATTCTGTTCTTAAAAATGCTCCTATGCAATCGCAGCAATCTCGGCGTGTCCCAAAGCAGATGGAAACGAGCAAGAAAACGCAAGACACAAAAACGGTGCCTGCAGTCAATGGACAGATGACAACCGCTTCACGTGCTGATGCAAAAATTGCTTTGGCTCAACGCTCCGGTTCAGCGCGAGGCAAAACGGCCGTTGCGAAGGGTGGGTCACCGTCTAGTGAAGCCGCAATCGAGCGTGGACTCTTGTGGCTTGCACGGCATCAAGCAGCGAACGGATCTTGGTCATTTGACCACCCTTACTGCACTAATCCGTTCGGGCAACCTTTAGAACAATGCCTGTGTCGGACGAAGGGCTATATCGAAGGCCATACAAAAGCCAGCACATCTATCGCTCTTCTACCGTTCTTAGGGGCGGGCAATACCCATTTAAATGGCCCGTATAAAGAAGTTGTCTATCGAGGTCTCGAACAACTTAAGACAACACTCGATATCGAATTAAAAGAACTTCATCCCGAAAGTCCTGATTTTGTCTCGACCTTCTCAGGAGACCTTTACGGTTATGGGATCACGGCTCTCGTCATGGCCGAAGCCTTCGGGATGACCGGTGACCCTGACCTCGAACGTTATGTAAATGCTTTAAGTGTTTTCCTTGCAAGACACCAGCACCCACTCGGTGGATGGCGTTATGAGCTGGGCCAGCCAGGTGACATAACCGTCACCGGATGGCAGGTTGTAGCACTAAAAAGCAGCCAATTAGCAGGAGCACCTGTTCACTCTGACATTTTCCGTCAAGTGGACCATTTCCTTAACAGCCTAACACCGCCTGCTTTTTCTCGCCGTCAAGGACAAGCTCAAGTCGTTGCAAATCAAGCCGGAGGCATTAACCGTGATCCGACCCGCTATCACTATCTTGCTTCGTTTGCGAACTCAACAACGCGAGAACCAGGTGAGTGCACATCCGCAGTGGGATTACTCTGTCGACTCTACACAGGCTGGAATCGTAATGATCCACGACTTCTTCAAGGTGTCAATCAACTACTGAAATCAAATACTCACCCCGCACTCCTGCTCTATCGAAACTTTTACCTTGCACAAATTTTGATTCATATTGACCATCCTTCATGGGACCAATGGAACCGCCGAAACCGTGACTTCCTAGTACGATCGCAGGTCACTGAGACAACGAGAACGGATCAGCGCAATCCTGCTTTTGGTAGCCCTCTCTGTGAAATCGGCAGTTGGTATCTGACAAATCCCAGAGGCACAACCAAGAATGCTATTCGTGACCGACACCTTGCACCTGCCGGCAGACTTGCTCACACGGCACTTGCCATTCTTACGCTTGAGGTCTATTACCGATTACTGCCTGTTTACAAACCAGCAGCAATTGAATAACCACACTCGAAGCAAAACCGTCTTATGCGATTACCGACCTTCTTTTGGCTTGCAGCAGCTCTGGCGATCGCCTTCTCGGCCATTAACTGGCTCGGGCTCGCTGGCTGGCTGGCTACGCTAGTCATATTTGGGTCCCTCGCCATGCATATCGCCGGAAATGCAATCGGTACCCGAATGCAAGAATCGACAGATCGAAATCTTTTTCGCACACGTCAACAATCACCTCGTATCGACGTTCCGGTGCCTTCTCCGTCGCATCTTGAGAGACACTCTAGAACGGGTTGGCTTTTGCCTATTTCAGTAAGCATCGGCGGATTGATTGGAGGCATTGCAGGCGCGACTGCCCTGACATTCCTGGCATCGTCATCTTTTGCAGGTGCACTGTTAGGGGGCCTCTCCTCAGCTGTGCTTGGCGGCATCTTTGGCTTTTTAATTGCGAGCTTTGTTGACATTTTGAGAACATCTGTCCGTGAATCTCTTGATGCAGAGAAAAGAGGGTCAGAAGAGACCATAAAATAAGGTCCTTTGGGCATTCCGTGCTTCTTTTGGGACGCTTCTACCCCATTCTAGATTCCAATCAAAGAAGTCTGCTTCAGCCGTGGAATCTGTACGCATACCGTGGTAAATTTTAGCTGTGCGATTCAAGTCAGAAAACGAAGGAACTTATAGCAATGTCAAAACCTCACAGAACAATCAAAAAAGCGAACCATGGTTCGAGGCCAGCAAACAGTAAAGCCAGGAAAGCAAAAAGAAAACACATCAAAACATAATTAAAAAGTTGTCTTCGATACCACCCGAAGCCACCCTGCCACACCTGTAATTTATTTTATTAGATCATTCTTGGAGCAGCCTGACGTGCCCCCTCGCGACTATATCATTAACCCAAACGAATATGATCTCAGCACTATCATTGCTGATATTGAGGAAATTCGTCGATACAACCAGCAGCGTTTCGAAATGGAGCAATTAACCGCGATTGTTCATGAAGACAAAGAACGAGGACGTTGTGTTGGGTACAAAGATACGAAGTCGGATGAATTCTGGGCACGAGGTCATTTTCCAAATGTGCCATTAATGCCAGGTGTCATTATGTGTGAAGCGGCAGCACAACTATCAAGTTACTTCTCGCAAAAACATCAATTACTAGAAGCGGAAATGATTGGTTTTGGTGGTTTGGAAGACGTGCGGTTTCGAGAACCTGTTCGCCCCGGTGATCGATTAGTTGTTGCTGTGGAACGCGTCCGCGTGAGGCCAAAGGCAATGATTGTTTGCCGTTTCCAAGGACTTGTAGGTGATAGCGTTGTTGTGGATGGTGTTATTAAGGGCGTTCCACTGCCCGTTGATTTTCTCACAGCCAGCCAGACCACATCAACGCCCTGAGTCCCCTTGGCTTTTTTTAAATAAATTCAACATGCCCCGGCGACACCCAAAAAAGCCACCGAAAGATCTTGACCTTTCGCACCATTTCAGGCTGTTGACAGAAATCGAAACACCTTTCGACCCAACAGCACTTTTCTCTCAACAAAATCCTACTGAATTGGAAATCGGTACCGGCAAAGGGATGTTTTTAACTTCCGCTAGTTCATCGACTCCTGAGCGAAATTTCTTAGGAATCGAAGTCAGCGCTGGTTATGCAAGAATGGCTGCCTCTCGGTTAGCCGCCTCGAGCGTAACAAACGGTGTCGTTATCCACGGTGATGCGATGCATCTCGTTCGACATGGGCTTCCAAACGCATCCCTATCAGGACTGCATGTTTATTTCCCAGACCCATGGTGGAAAGCTCGACACCGAAAACGCAGAATACTCAACCCTGAATTTCTCCAACATGCGGGTCGGATTCTGCAAACTGGGTCACAGTTTCATATCTGGACTGATGTTGAAGAATACTTTAACGAGGCTGTTCTTGTGGTGAATAACACTTTACTTTTTGGCAAAGCATCCAATGAATCCGCCGGTGACCTGGAAAATAAATATCGCACTCATTTTGAACGACGTTCACGTCTCGCAGGTGATCCCGTGTGGCGTGCCGTGTTTACTCGCAATGAAAAACCACCTCAGCAAAATCGCCTCATTGCAAAACTCCCACATCACTTCATTGCATCACCACATACAACAAAGGTTCTTTAAATCTTAGGGATTTTTATTTTCCTCAGAAGGCACTCGCTGAATAAGAAGCCGATCGATCCGACGACCGTCCATATCAACAACCTCAATCGATAGTCCATTCCATAGAAAAGCATCCCCCACCGAAGGAATTTTCTCAAGTTCATCAAGAACTAAGCCTGATACTGTCGAATAATCACGTGGCAATCCTGAATCGGGGAGAGCCATCCGCCCGAAAAGATCATCGACTGCAAGGCTTCCATCAACAAGCCAGGACCCGTCTTCTCTCTGGACAAATTCACTATTCCGGTCGTGATCATGCTCGTCTCGAATCTCACCGACAAGTTCTTCCATAACGTCCTCTAAGGTCACCAACCCCTCGGTGCCACCATACTCATCCAAAACGATAGCAAGTTGGTTCCGTTCTGTTTGGAAGAGCTCAAGGAGTCGATCGAGAGGCATTGTTTCAGGAACAAAAAGGGCCTTGTGCATCATCTTCCTCAGTTCGATTGGCCAGCCCATCCAGTTCTGACGCAGAACATCACGAATCGAGACATAACCAAGAATTTGGTCCAAAGACCCTTCGTAAACCGGTAGTCTTGAATAGCCTGCCATTGCAATAGCTCCAAGAACCTCGTCGCCCGGAGTGTCGATATCAATAGCATCAAGATCAATTCGTGGCCGCATGATATCACGAACCGTTCGTTCGCCTAAACGCAACGCTTCTGCAGCAACCGCTTGCTCAACAGCTTCGAGAACACCCTCTGCCCGACCGGCCTCTAAAAGATGCTCGATATCATCAACAGACACACTTGGCTCATCTTGCTTGTGAGCTTGCAGCATAAATAAAACAGCCGATGTTGAAATTCCCATAAGCCATACGAGAGGTCGTGTCACAGAGGCAAAGACCTGCATTACTGGTGCCGCAAAGCGAGCCACATCCTCAGCTCGGCGCAATGCCAACCGCTTTGGAACTAGCTCTCCAAAAAGCAGCGTACAGAAAGATAGCATTGCAACAAATGCTGTCAGAGCAACTGAATGTGCAACAGGTTGAATTGCTTGTGGCCCATTGACAGATAGCCAACTGGCAAGATCACTAACCACTTGACTGCCTCCATATGCAGCAGCAAGAGTTCCAACGAGCGTGATACCAATCTGTACGGTTGGCAGGAATTTGTCTGGACTACTAGCGAGATCAAGTGCTTTTCGAGCAGCTTGGTCGCCATGCTCAGCAAGTTGTCGCAGTCGTCCTTTTCGGCTCGCAACGATTGCCATCTCTGCACCAGAAAAAAAACCATTTGCAAGAATCAAAACAAAAACAATCAGTAGTTGCTCGATCATTGGTAAGCTAATTTCACGATCCTGGATTGAATAGTGGTTGGTTTTAAAACGCTGATTCTTCTCGACATATTACAGCCAAATCATCTCGGTGTATCACTTCATCGCACGCGCAAACACCAAGAATTTCTAAAACTTTCTCAGTCTGCATTCCTTTTATTTGTTCGAGATCAAGTGAATTGTAGTTCACAAAACCACGGGCAAAACAGCTGCCGTCAGTCGTTTCAAGAGTCACAACATCACCGGCAACAAAGCTTCCAGCGACAGCTAGAACCCCAGCTGGCAACAAACTACCTCCTCGCTCGAGAACAGCCTGCCGCGCACCCGCATCAACAATAAGCTTACCCGATACCGTTGCAGACCACCCTAACCAGCGTTTCCTTGCGGGCATAAGGTCGTTTCTAGCAAGAAAAAACGTGCCTATATCGAGGCCCGATACAAATTCTTGGAGGATCGACTCTCGTCTACCGGAGCCTATGAAGCAGTGAATCCCTGCCTCATTGACAGTTTTTGCAGCCTTCAATTTACTGGCCATACCACCCTTGGAAACACCTCCAGAACGATCATGAACCATTGACTCAGTAGCGGCGTCGATACAACGCACCGTAGAGACTCGGCGCGATTCTGGATTTTCTGGATCCTGATCAAAAAGACATTCGACATCTGAAAGTAATATTAAAGCATCTGCGCCTAAAAGAGTCGCTACTAAAGCTGCTAAGTGATCATTATCACCAAATGTCGTCTGGAGCTCAGCCGTACTCACTGAATCGTTTTCGTTCACAATCGGAATCGCACCGTATTTGAGTAAAGACCGAAGAGTGTTACGAATGTTTAGATATCGACCCCTATCATGCAGATCATCTGCAACAAGAAGAAGCTGTGCTACATGCTGACCATAAGATCCCAATGCACGCTCGTACGCTTCTGTAAGACAGCTTTGGCCAACCGCAGCAACCGCTTGTAATTCAGGCAATGTATGCGGTTTATCATGCATTCCCAAACGACCCATCCCAGCACCAACTGCTCCAGAACTGACGACGACTATCTGCTTCCCACTATTGAGAAGCTCATGACATTGCTGACCGATGTGTTCGACTCGTTCGATATCAAGAAGACCTTCTGCCGTGGTTAGGACGCGAGAGCCAATCTTCACCACAATAAGTTTCGCGGACTGCACAGCCTCTTTTCTTAGTGGATCAATCATAAATCACATGTATTTAGTGTTTAAAAAGCAATGAATTACAAAAGATATGTGCCTGAATCTTAAGAATTTCTTCAAAGACTTTCAAACCACTATATCCACAACGTGAACTAAACGCCTTCATGTTTCACGAGCCTTCATTTCATGGAAAGATTTTAGACGATACTTCCCACTTAAGACTCACGTATCATTATGCACATTAATAAGCGAGGCATCACCGCTGGCAATTGAATCAGAACCAAATCGAGAAACATCACTTCG
>CAJXFK010000099.1 GCA_913052575.1 uncultured Planctomycetaceae bacterium | reverse complement strand
TTGATACACAACTGGATGAATCAAAATGGGTACAAGCAATTGAAATCCAACCTGGTAGTCCTGAAGTCGTACATCATGTCATCATCACTCTTCAAGTGCCCGGTCAAGAAAATCAAAGTCCGGATGAGCGAGAAGAAGATGGCCTGTGGGCTGGTTATGTACCAGGTCAGTCTGTCTGGAAATATTCCAAGGGCTTCGCCCGTCACCTTCCAAAAGGTTCGCGTCTGATTTTCCAGATGCACTATACGCCAAATGGGATCGCGACAACCGACCAGACACGAGTCGGGGTTATCTATGCTGATGAACCGCCTGAGCACGAAGTACGTATCAAAGGCCTCTCAAATCATCACATTCGTATCCCACCTGGCGCGAAGCACCACCGAGAAGAGGCCTCACTCAAGCTTCCCGTCGATGCTACAGTGCTCGGATTTCTTCCGCACATGCATTTACGTGGAAGCGCTTGTCGGTACGAGGTAACTGATACCACAGGTACTCAAGAAGTACTTTTAGACATACCGAACTATGATTTTAATTGGCAACTACTTTACCGGTACGCCGAACCAAGAACATTTCATGAAGGCGATATCATTAATTTTACGGCATGGTTTGATAATTCGGCAGAAAATCCTGCCAACCCGGATCCAACACAAACTGTTCGGTGGGGACAGCAAACATTCGATGAAATGTTGCTTGGTTATGTTGAATATTATCTTCCCGGGGTTCCACCTGGAGCACCTTTAACAGGCATACGTTCACGGAAGCGCAGAGAAAATCTGTCACCACGGGATAAAAAGAATTTCAAGGCTATCTTCTTACGACTTGATCAAGATGGTGACCATGCCTTGCACAAAGAAGAGCTACCAGTGCGGCTACAAAGCCGCTTTGAAAACCTTGATTCTAATCGTGATGGTCTTCTCTCATATGAAGAGGTTCAACTATTTCAAAAACAATGATGGCATCCAGTGACAAGTACTGTTCTGGACGGAAAATTCTGGTCGGCAAATCTTTATTTTCAATTCGTACGACACAGGCTTTCATGATACGATTGAGGAAAAACCTGATTGGTACATTTTCTAGCGAACTCAATCTTGGAGATCTCTCAATGCCTCTTAGAAATAGACATCTTTTAACTATCTTTTTTCTTGTCATATCTATGCCACTTGCATTGCCTGCAGAAACTTCAAGTGACGCTTGGGTCACCATGTTTAACGGGCAGGATCTTTCCGGCTGGAGAGCAAATCCTGAAAATCCTGATTCATTTCATGTTGAAAATGGCACCCTTGTTGTCGACGGCCCACGCTGTCATCTCTTCTGGGTTGGCGATCCAGAAAACGCCGAGAATGAGCAGCTCACAGATTTTCACTGGCATGCAAAGGTCAAAACCATGCCAAAAGCTAATGGTGGACTCTACTTTCATACACAATACGAAGACTCTGGTTGGCCCTCTGCTGGCTATGAGTGTCAGGTCAATCAGACCCACAAAGATAGAAAAAAAACAGGTGGGCTCTACGCTGTCGCCGACGTTCTCGACACATCACCAGTCAAGGATGGCGAATGGTACGACTACGACATTATCGTTAAAGGGAAACATATCGTTCTCAAAATCAATGGTGAGATTACAACCGACTGGACCGAGCCAGACGATTGGCAGCCACCAAAAAATATGGCAGGTAGAAAACTTTCACAAGGCACTTTTGCAATACAGGCTCACGATCCAGAGAGTGTCGTTTTCTATAAGGATATTCGCTTCAAACGGATTCCGTAAGAAGAATCTACGTTATTCATAAATTGGATAAAATGTATTGAACGCCTGTTCACAAAACTCACCAGGATCATTGAATCTTCGACCTTGATTGAGTTTGCTGATTGCCAGCATCTGATCAGCAGAGAGCGAAAAATCAAAAATTGAAATGTTTTCTAATAGACGCTTCGGTTGAGATGTTTTCGGGATAACAGCTGTTCCTCGTTGGACTCCCCAGCGAAGTAATACTTGCACTGGCGTTCTTGTTACTGCTGCAGCAATATCGAGAATCACTTGATGCTTCAATAGACTTTCTTTTTCTGTTGCCATAGCAAGCGGAACGTACGAAGGTGCTCCAAGCGGTGAAAACGCCGTCACAGCAATACCTTCTTCATGACAAAACCGAATAAGCTTTTCTTGAGTCAGCATTGGATGCAACTCAATTTGTAAACTTGAGGGCTGAATTCTAGCTCCAGCCTGCAAGTCGCGGACCAACGAAGTTCCAAAATTACAAACACCTATAGTCCGCACAAGCCCGGCATCAACGAGGTCTTCCATTGCACCCCACGTCTCGGCTATCGGTACCCTCATTGATTTCATCACAGGCTTTTGCGAGTCAGGTTCAAAAAACCATCCTGGAGGATATCGTTTTTCTGGTGCAACGTAGTCCAAAGCAATTGGAAAATGAATGAGATAACTATCAAGGTATTCCAGTCGAAGATCTCTCAACGTCCTCTCGAGTGCCGGACGTACATATCGAGGCTCATGAAATGTATTCCAGAGTTTTGAAGTAACCCATAAATCTTCGCGCTGGCAGGAGTTTATTGCTAGGGCACGCTGAAGACCTTCCCCTACCTCAGATTCATTTCCATAATCACATGCGCTGTCAAGATGGCGGTACCCTACGCGAATCGCCTCATGGATAAGTTCACCCAGCTTTTCAGACCCTACCTTCCACAGACCAAGTCCAACGGAAGGCATCTGCATATCAGCCGCTTCACCAGAACCACGTACACCCATCATTGCTTTAGACATTTCTTTTCATTCCAAGAAGACACTTCTGATCTCATGCCATAAAAACAATTACCTCACTAAAATAACAGCGATACTGCTTCGATCTCTATTTGATTTTTATGACGTATAAAACACTATCTTATAAAATGTACTATCTTACAAAAAGTAGACGCGCTGATGTAGAGGAAATAAAAACATACTAGCACGCAACCACTCACTAAAAGCTTTTATGATTATTATCTTGATGGGTGTTTCAGGATGCGGAAAGACAACAGTCGGTGAAAAACTGGCTGGCCAACTGGGCTGGATGTTTCAGGAAGGAGATGCTCTTCATTCACAAAAAAATATTGAGAAAATGTCGTGTGGTGCGCCGCTTAGTGACATCGATCGTAAACCGTGGCTTCACAGTATTTCTCAATGGATTGATTCTCGTTGCCAATCCGGCACAAACGGTGTCATCAGCTGCTCTGCATTAAAAAAATCATATCGTCACGTATTAACTAAAAACCAGAACAATATACGTCTCGTATACTTGCAAGGCACCAAAGAATTACTCCTCAAGAGATTGGCTCAGCGAACAGATCATTTCATGCCACCAGCTCTTCTTACGAGTCAACTTCTCACACTAGAAGAGCCAGGTGCTGATGAGAATGCTCTTGTTCTTACCATCAACCAATTACCAGCAGACATTGTAAGCAGCATTCGTGATTCCCTTGACCTGCATTGAAAAAGGAACACTTCTTGCGACCAAAAACATTTATTATCCAGGATCACTAACTATGCATTCGTGGCCGTTGGTCGCCTTCAGAAATAATCTCTGCCTCTTGTAAGGCAAGCCAATGGAGTCTGTCATGGACAGTTGACTCCGTCATCAAATCACATGCAAGCCGAACATATGTTGCATGATGTCTCGCTTCAGACTCGAATAGCCCACCATAAAACTTTTGAAGTTCCTCGTCCTTGACATAGTCCCTGAGCAATGAGAATCGCTCACAACTACGGGCTTCGATCAACCCGGCAACAAGCAGACGGTCAACTGCTCTCTCTGGTTCATTCTTGCGAATAAGTTGGTGAAGTCGTGGGCCATAATGACTCGGTGATAGCTTCCGAAATTGAATTCCACGATGAGCTAATAGATCAAGTACCATTTGGAAATGCTCAAGCTCTTCATTGACTATTTCAGCCATCGCTCGAGAAATTTTTGTACTATCGACGTACGCAAAAAGAAGATTCATTGCGACACCTGCGGCCTTCTTTTCACAATGCGCGTGGTCAATCAGAATCTCATTCAAATTTTCATCGACCTGCAAAAACCACCGACTGGGAGTCGAGATTTGCAAGTTAAGCATAACCATAAAAATGACACCTTTCGCACCCATCAGATGGTATTAATATATATTAAAGATAAAGAATTCACTGCTGTAGACCTCACCGAATCACTTTCCATTCTCTAAATGATTGAAATCCAAAATGATTAGTTTTGATGAATCACATGATTCTTCGAGTGTGAAACAAAACCGCAATCTTCTTGGTGAATTACTCATTCCATGCTCGACTGAACCACTCACTGGCTTTTTCCGAGATGGCCTCTGTCGAACATGTGCGAATGATACTGGTTCTCATACAGTGTGTGCTGTAATGACTGAAGCCTTTCTGCAGTTCACTGTCACAGCTGGAAACGACCTCGTAACACCACGACCCGAATTTAATTTTCCGGGACTTGTACCAGGGGATCGGTGGTGCCTTTGTGCAGCCCGGTGGCTTGAGGCTATGCGAGCCGGATACGGTCCACCGGTTGTTCTTGAGGCAACGAGTGAAAAAGCGCTTGAAGTCATCCCGTTTGAACTGCTCCAACAACACTCGGTGAAGTAACCGCTTTTAATCCTTAGTTGTAGCAGTCGACACAAAAAACTTGTTTGCAGCAATTCGCTCTGAACGACTGCCCACAAATGATACTTCATCACCAATCTGTAATTTCGATTCTGGGCCAGGATTTCGTATTTGCTGATTCTTTCTCTGAATGGCAATAATTGTTACGCCCGTGGTCGCTCGAACATCCAATGTACCAATAGTTTGTCCCACGACAGCGCTACGTTGTGATATTCGGCAACGTCCTAATTGATCATGAAGGTCAGGTCCTTCAACTGACTGGATTGTTTGTCTTCGCAAACCACTTCGCAAAAAGCCATAGTTTTCAAGGCGAAGCTGGTCAACAAGATCATCAATTTTCTCTTCTGGAACATCGTAAATACTCAGTACCCGCTCAAAGAGTGACAGTGCTGTTTCAAACTCTGCAGGTACAACAACATCGGCTCCTAGGAGTCGTAATTCATCAACTTCTGAGAGATATTCTGTCCGAACAAATATTTCAAGTGCTGGTACAAGATCCCGCGCAACTCTCACGCTACGGCGAGCGCTTGCTGGATCAGATATTGCTACTACCAAAGCTCTTGCCCGGAAAATTCCTGCATGCTCTAAAATAGGCTGTCGAGTACAGTCGCCGTAGCGAATATCAATACCAAGCGATCCCTCTTTACGCACAGTTTCCGGATTGAGCTCCAGTATGACATGCGGAACACCAAACTCTGCTAAGGCAGTTGCTAAACTACGTCCATTGATGCCGAATCCAGCAATGATCACATGGTCTGATAGATCAATGTCTTCTTCGGATGGTAGATCATGAAACAGCCGGCCAAACCATGGGCTCTGACCAAGCACATCACATAGCTTCGGCATCAAGGTTGTGAGCAACGGCGTAGCAGCCATTGTTATGACAGCAGCTGCGAGAAATGTCTGGTAATCCTCCCCTGTTAACAAGCCGACGTCGGCTCCCCGTGATCCAAGTACAAAGGAAAATTCACCTGCTTGCGCTATAAAACTACCCGCTATGAGGCTCGTTCTTACAGGAAACCCAGAAATTATTGCTGGTATTGCAGTGGCAAAAATCTTGAGAATTACAATCACGAGGACCACAATACCTACAAGTCCAAGGTGAGAGAACACGAACGATATGTCTAACAGCATTCCCACAGAAACGAAAAATAGACTGGCGAGGGTATCACGAAAAGGAAGTACTTCTGCAAAGGCTTGATGGCCATACTCACTCTCAGAAAGTGCGAGTCCCGCAATGAAAGCACCAATGGCAAGTGATAGTCCCGCCGCTGCAGTAATGGCCGCTGTTCCTAAACAAATGAGTACGAGAGTAATGAGAAATAGTTCTCGATTCCGTAAACGCACGACTTCATGCAAGATCTTTGGAATAATTTTTCGACCAGCGAGAAGCACCCCGGCCACGATTGAAAATCCAGCAAGAACTGCTATGTATGGATTTTCAAAAAGTAATGGTGGGCTTGGGTGTGGCGAAGCTTGACTGTTTGCTTCTGCACTGACACCAGCTGAGGCAGCCAACAAAGGAACCGCCAGCATTGCAATGATTACAAATAAATCCTGAAACAGCAGAACAGAAATTGAGATACGTCCTGCCTGAGTACCAGATTGGCTTCGATCAGCTAGAAGCTTGAGAACTATTGCGGTACTTGACATGGCAATCAAAAGTCCAGCAAAAATGGCTTGCGGTAGAGTCTCCACATGCCAACGACAGGCTGCTGCAATTAAGAGCGTTGTACCTACAATCTGCGGAAGCCCAATACGCACCATAAGCGGCAGCATCGCGAGAAGTCGTGAAATAGATATTTCAAGTCCAACAGTAAACAGAAGTACAACAACACCAATTTCTGCAAGAACTTCAACACTCTCCAAATCATCAATGAGAGATAGTCCGTATGGACCGACGACTAACCCTGAAACAAGAAGACCGATGACACTCGGTATTTGGGCTCGCCCGAATAAAAAAACCACGACTGCTGTTACAGCAAAAACAACAAGGAGATCAGAGAGAAACATTATGTAACTAGGAGAGGAGGGTAGTGGGGGTAATTTTAGTCTTACCAGAAATTACTGAAAAATGATCCGACTCTCCATTCTGCTGAAAAAATCACACTAGGGCGAGCACGTTGTCATCTGGTAGGGTCTGGTGGGTAGCGAGTAATTTAATATTTTACACCGAAAGCATGGTACATGTGGCTACCATACAATGTCATCTGATGCGGCCTCTCATCCGAACATTCTTTCTTGTTTTTGCAGTCCTATTTTCTTTTGGGCAAGCAATTTGTACGCGCGGAAATGATATTGATACTCTGAGAGTCGAAACGGACGTTTTTGCAGATCGTAAAGACGTCCCAATTGCTCGAAGCCTGACACTTTTTTCAGGCACAGTTGCATGGGATTTTCTTGACACTGCAAGTCTTGAAAAAAACAGCCCAGATACTCAATCAACCCATTCAGAAGCCTTTGATGGTGAGATCATCCTTCACGACCCAACTCGTGAGAGAGTGTTATTAATTGATCCACGTCGACAAGTAAAAACATCCATCGATACGATTCAACTTGAGCGATTACGTATTTCACTTTCTAAATGGGCCCGTACATCAAAAGATAAATTAATTTGTTGGGCTGGTGGCCCGCATTTTGACAACAGTTTTCATGAATCTGTTAACACTTTTGAGCTCGTAGGGCCGAGAGCACAGTACCGTATTGAAGTCACAGATGCCCCTACACAAAAGATCGCTGATCAATATCATCAATTTGCAGACACAGCGATTCTTCTTCGTGCGCTTCTCCATCCTGGTGGTATTCCACCTTTTCCAAGGCTAGAACTAAACAAGCGAATTGCATCCAAAGTGAAAATTCCAGTATCCGTAACTCTTCAGATTGACCCTCGAGGCACTCTTATTACATCTGGACTCTCTTCAGTAATGCAGCGTCATTTACATTCTACTCATCGAATTCATCCGGGCCTTCTAGCTGATGATCTGAAACGTATTGCTGATGCTGAAGCCTGCATGGCGATTGCTGAAGAAGTAAGTCTCGCAGCATATACGGAAACTGAAAATAAATAGTTTTCAGTTCCTTGAGTAGGCCAACTACTTATAAACACATCCGTGAAAAAGATTTTGTACTTTTGTTGTACTCTCGGTGCAGCCGGAATGATCCGTATGACTGCATGATAAATCGTTACGGCCAAGAAATCTTAAGTATCCGGACGATATTCCCTTTGGCTCCTATCTTTCCCAGATCTTTGAATGATGCAAGTCGTGGTGCCGTTCACCCGCTCACATCATAAAAATCTGCATAGTCGCCAGCTCTATTCATTTCACAAATTTATCTCACAAAAATGGAGGCTTTTATGCTGGTATTATCCCGGAAGCAAAATGAGCGCATTCGAGTTGGAGAATCAGTTGTTGTAACAGTAGTACGAGTAAATGGTGGTAAAGTCCGGATCGGTATCGAAGCTCCCTCAGAAATGCGTGTTCTACGGGATGAACTTGAAATTGATGCACTTGGGGAAGTCGTTCTTGAAGATGATGGTGTTTTACCAATCTCAAGATTATGCAAACTTGCTGGGTAAGCCGCTGGGGTAGCAGTTTTGAAAGATACTGTAACGAGAATTTCTTCGCGACCACCAGAAGACAAAGAGACAAATACGTCTTCTCACGTCGTCATAAAATGCTCACGGATCTCTCGACTTCTGCTGTTTATAAGCGTGTTCGGTGGCATCATATTTTTTTCTATTATAAGTCTGGCCTTTGTGCCACCTCATTTTTATCAGTCGGTTGTAGATATTGGATCGGACGACAAATCAGTCGCCGGACGGTTTGTAACACAGGTAGCTGCTGTTACAAATCAGTTGAAGCATGAAAAGAAATGGGGTGTCAGCGTGCGGGAAGAGGAAATGAATGCATGGTTGGGGCATGATCTGCCTCGCAATCACCCTGACCTCCTAAAAACCACTCTGTGGGGCCGACTATCCCGCCCACGTATTAAACTTGAGCCCCAATTGGCTCGTATTGGAATAGAAGTTTCTACATGGGGGGTGACCACCGTAGCATGGGTGGATGTTGAAATAAAGCTGAAATCATCTAATCAGTTTGCTCTAACCGTTCGCCGGGCTGGCCTAGGCCAACTTCCACTTCCTCGGAATGCCATTCTCGAAGAGTGCAACAAAACTTTAAAGGCGGTAGGAATGCATACAAAAATGCAAAGATTTCGTGATCGTACAATGCTTTTAGTAACGGTTCCTGAGAAGCTTAATTCTTTAGATTCACTGAACCCAAAGAATCCAGACTCTCGTCATTGGCAAGTAGATTCTCTAAGAATTGATCATGGATCGGTCACAGTTGCCGGAAGAAGTCACGCAACTAAAAATTCTTATGAATTTTTGGACGTGCCTCCCTAAACACATACTTAGTATCTTTATAAAAAAATAATACTGTTCAGTATCGTCAACATCTCTCTAGAGCTAGAATTGTGTGTTGTCTTTATTAAAGAATAAAACATTCAATACTTCAGTAGTCATCCCAAGCATTCATAGTTTCATTTAAGATTTTTCAGTTTCATTGCAGCTCTCCGGGATATCAAAATCAGTGTATTTTAGGCCGTCTTGGCAGAAGGCTGAAAGATTTTTTGATAACGCTAGGTAGAATTCAATTTCTTCTTCTTTTTGTGCTATTTCTTTCCATAGAGGATGGGAAATTGAATGTTCTTGAATTTTTGTGTAAATGCTGTTATAAAAATCAACATAGATCTTTTTATAATGATCATAATCATTTAGCCTTTGTTTTCTGTCGTTTTTTACTCCTATTCTCTTTTTTTGAAGTTTTCTAATTGTGTTAAGAATTTTTGTTGAAGACAAATCACTATTTAGTAGACTTAGTAGCTTCTTTCTATCATCCCCCTTAAAAATGTATTTTGGGTTGTCAAAAAAAGGCATAGCCTCTCGAAATGAGGTAAAGCTTTTTAGTCTTTTAAAATCTTTTGAAATTTCATTTTTATCCTCAAACATATTATAGATTCTATAACACCTTCCTAAAAATTCACGAGTTATATATGATTTTTTGGTATTATCAACTGAACCTTCAGACCGTCCATAAATCTTTCTCCACAAGTTATGAGGACTTAATTTAGATTTCTTTATATATGGGATTAAGATTTCTCCTATATCCCACATTAGCCCTATACTTTCATAAGCTTTTAGCGTTTTTTTGTTCTTTCTGTAGTGGTTGTATAGGGGTGTAACTTTTATAATTATTTCTGAAACCATTTATTCTGTTGTAATATCTGACAAATTTTTGTTTCTTAAATCTTTTAATAAATCTTCAAATTTATAAATGAATTCTACTAATTCCTCAAGTTGATATTTACTATACTCATTATTGATTTTAGTTTTCTCATAAAATGCATCTTTGTAGTGAACTGTAATCTCTCCAGCAATGTAAGTAATTAATCTTTGACTTATTTTTTCTTCCCCATTTCTTTTTTTGTCTACTCTTGACTCAAAGTCAGGATGTTTTATAAACACCTCAATATCACCACCAATTATTTGAGATCTAACAAGCTGATCTCTCTGGTTTGTATCAGACTCTCTCTGAACTAACTTTACATTAAATCCACTTCTTTTTTTTGACCTTCCTTTAAAGTCATTGTCATCCATAAAACCATCGTCATTATTAGAAGGGCCATCACCTTTATTGTCACCAATTGAATTGTTGTCGTCTATTAAATCGCCAAACTTAAACCCTTCTCCTTCATTATTGCCGAAGCCATCTCCATTTTGGCCAGTGCCCTCCTGGGCGCCAAAATCTTTAGCCCCGCCCTCAATTATTTCTCTATCAGATCCAGAACCACCACCCGAAAGACTTTCATCACCTCCCTTTAAAAATTCTTTTCTAAAGTTCATATTGTCAATTTTAGCCAAATTTGAAAGAGCTTTATTGAGGAAGTCTTCTAGTTTGTTATAGTGTCTTTCGCTTTGTTCTTGATTTAGCCGATCTATAAATTCCCAAACATCATCTTCTATATCCATTAGTGTTGAAAAAACAGCTGTTGATTTTTGATTGTTTCTAAATCCTTTTCTTGCAATATTTGGGTCTAGCGTATTCCCTACATCTATATATCCAGTCAATTTAGGATATCCCCATAAATCACTTTTATGTTTTGACTTAAATCCACTAATGTTTTTAACTTCATCAATTCTTCTACCGTTTTTAATAAAGATTGGGAACCTGTCAAGCTTTTTATTTTCAGCTAGTTTTAAAAAAATATTAATCGGCCTTTTTAAAACAATTGTATGCTTTTTATTTCCTTTTCCAGCCGAAATTTTATTAATAGATTTTTTCCAAACATGCCCTTCAATTTCATCATAATTGAAAGACTTACAAGTATGTTTTCTATTGTTTTGAATTATAGAAATTTCCAGATTTTTTCTAGTAATCAGTTGTTCAAAATGTTTTTCAATCTCTGAAATAATCTTATCTACATCAATAAATTTCCAGGAATTTTTGTCGAATCCTGTAAGCTCAATTCTTGTCCCAGTATTAGTACTTAATGTAGCCT
>CAJXFK010000098.1 GCA_913052575.1 uncultured Planctomycetaceae bacterium | reverse complement strand
TTGAAGATTTAGATGGTAATATTTTAATGACAAGATTAATGAGGCCTGGTGAAACGCTATGGAGTCGATTGCTTGCTGGTGACAGCGGCGTCGGACCGATAACTCTTTTTGACGTGTCGGGGTACCGGGTCCAGTTTGCCGGACAGGTTCCATGGGATGGTTTAGCTGAAGGTGTCGCAGGCGTTAAAGAACTTCGACGAATCGATCGCTTTACGCAGTTTGCGATTGCTGCCGCTGCTGACGCGGTGCGAGATTCAGGTATTGAGTTTCAAAAAGAAGATCCGTATCGGTGCGGTGTTGTTGTCGGTTCGGGTATCGGTGGTTTAGCTGAGTTCGAGGCACAACATGAGAGGTTGATTAAAAAGGGTATCGATAAGGTCTCTCCGTTCACTATACCGAAGTTGATCGTAAATGCTGCGAGTGGCCACGTCTCTGCAATTCACGGCATTAAAGGACCAAACTTTGCTGTTGCGACGGCGTGTGCAAGCGCTGCAAATTCTCTTGGTGAAGCGTTGCGTGCAATTCGTTGTGGTGATGCCGATGTCATGGTGGCTGGAGGAAGTGAAGCGGCCCTTACCCCCATGGGTCTTGCTGGTTTTCAGAATATGCGAGCCCTCTCTTTTCGGAGTGACGCACCACAGCAAGCGAGCCGACCATTTGATAAAAACCGAGACGGTTTTGTGCTGGCAGAAGGGGCAGGCGTTGTTGTCCTCGAGGAACTTGAACATGCTCGCCAGCGAGGAGCAAAAATTTATGGTGAGCTCATGGGGTATGGTTCAAGTGGTGACGCCGGACATATTACCCAGCCTGACGAGGAGGGACGCGGTGCTGCAAGAGCTATGTCGATGGCCCTTGATGATGCGGCGATTCCTCCGGATTCCATTGATTACATTAATGCCCATGGGACAAGCACTCCACTTGGCGATAAAGCGGAAACCTTAGCGATTAAAAAAGTATTCGGTGAGCATTCGGGAAGCCTTGTGGTCTCGAGTATCAAGAGCCACCTTGGACACACACTTGGTGCAAGTGGTGGTATCGAGCTCGTGGCCTGCGCAATGGCACTTCAGCACAATGTGATTCCACCAACGATAAATCTTGAAACACCAGATCCTGAGTGTGATCTTGATTACGCACCAAATCAGCCAAGAGAATTACAGGTAGAAGTGGCTATGAGTAACAGTTTTGGGTTTGGCGGTCATAACGCCAGCCTGATACTCGGTAGGCTTTCCTGAACCTTGGTAGCCTTTTCTGGAACGTATGTAATCTGGAACGTATGTAATTTTGAACTTGAGTGCGTAGCTTGATGGGTCTGCCCTACAGAGGATTGGCTCACACTAGTGCTTAAAGAAGAGTTCTCTACTTCAAAGCCGGCAAGTTGGTTCTATGCATATTTTTGGAGCACTTCATATCACGGCAAAAGCGTATCAACGTGTTTTTGTGTCGTGCATTACTTGGGCCTTGTTGGTCATTTGGGCGCCGGGCCATGCATACTGCCAGATGTCGGCAACTGCTGGGCAGGTTTGGAAAACGTACGATCTTGCACCTTTTGTAAAGGTAGCTGGAGATGGAAGCGAAGAGCATGTCGTGCACTGGATTCTCCAGCAGACTGGGTATGAACAGTGGCATGGAAAGCACGCGGCGTCTCTGTCAGCAGCTGCGGCGAAGCTTTCGTGCTATCACACCGCGGATATGCAGGCTAAAGTCGCTGAAGTTGTTGAGCGATTTACCACAGGCGTTGCATCTCCTCATCGTTTTCAAATTCGTGTCATCGGGATAGGTACGGTGCGGTGGCGTCAGCAGGCATCGGAGACAATGACGGCACTGCCGACTGCTACAGCGGGAGTTCAGGCATGGGTCGTACCTCGTGAAAATTCCGCGGAGTTGGTCAATCGCCTTTTGGCACGAAGTGATGTTGAAGAATTACCAGTCGGGCCAGTGTTTGCGGCAAACGGTGTGCCCGCAACGTTATCCGGCGTTCGTGAACGGTCGTACATTCAAGACATTACTATTAATCCGTCACTTCCAAATGGTTGGCAACCACTGTCAGCTACATGTCGAGAGGGCCTGAGCGTTGATGTGCAACCGCTTGTCTCTCTTGATGGCGAACTTGTTGATATGGTTCTTCGCTGTCGGATTGATCAAATAGAACGCATGGCATCCGTTTCAGTAGCTGTACCTGTTGGCAATCGCCCTGACGTGAAGCTAGAAGTCCCCCAGATTTCGGCAGTACGGATTGGTGAGCGATTCCGTTGGCCAGCCTCGCGAACGCTTGTTGTTGGGTTGGGCTTAGTTCCTTGGCCAGTACCCGGTCAGAATAAGGCGGCGTCGGCAGGTCTTTTCACTGAAATTAAACGTAGTGATGCAATTGTTGTGATTGAGCCACGTCTCCGTAACGAGGTGCCACAACAGTCAGCTTTTCCCCCATCTGATCTAGGATGGATGAAATCACGTTCGTACTGTAGCCTTTCTCGTCGACATCAGCATTCTAACGAATAGTCGACCTGTTAAAATTTCTATCAGCCTTTCGAGAACATGGACTCTGGTTTCTTTTATGAATGCAACGAATCATCGCCGGGTTGTAGTAACTGGTGTAGCCGCCATTTCACCGTTTGGTCTTACGGTCGAAGATCTTTGGTCAGGGTTAATTGAGGGACGTTCGGCTGTCGGGCCCCTGTCGGCCTTTCCCGTCGAAAATTTGCCGTTGCGTTACGCCGCTGAAGCAGATTGTTTCTCTGGGCACATCAGTGAATTTGGTGAACTCGATGCAAGTCAAAAGAAGTCGATTCGGAAGGGCTTGAAAGTGATGTGTCGTGAGACGCAAATGGCAGTTGCGGCTGCACAGCGTGCCCTCTCTGATAGCGGTCTTGTGACCGGAGCATCACCAACTGTGACTCCGGAGCGATTTGGATGTGTATTCGGTTCTGACTATATGTTGACAATGCCAGAGGATTTTACGACAGCAGTTGAACGTTGTCGGGGAAGCGATGGACAATTTGATTTCAACAGTTGGGGTGCCGAGGGGCTTCCTTCCATGACACCCCTTTGGTTGTTGAAGTATCTCCCAAATATGCCGGCAAGTCATATTGCTATCTTCAATGACCTTCGTGGTCCGAGTAATTCACTTACAGTGCGCGAGGCGAGTGGTCATATTGCTGCCGGAGAGGCGGCCATTACGATTAAACGTGGAGCCGCTGATGTCATGCTGGTGGGAGCGACAGGCACTCGTATCCATCCGATGAAGATGGTTCACACGATCCTGAATGAGCAGGTAGCCTTGGGTGACGATTCGCCAGAGACCTGGAGTCGTCCATTTGATCGTGATCGAAAGGGAATGGTGCTTGGCGAAGGTGCAGCTGTGCTTATCTTGGAAGAACTTGAGCACGCACAAGAGAGGAATGCACAGATTTATGGTGAAATTCTTGGGCATGCAGCGGCGTCGCATGCTGCGGGGATGGCAGTCGGCCAGCGAAAATCTGTGGTGCGACTGGTCACTTCCCGAGCCCTTGCGTCGGCAGACATGAGTTCGGATGCTCTCGGTCATATTCACGCACAAGGGTTGAGCACGACTGAGGGTGATAAGGAAGAATGTGCAGGACTACGAGCATCCCTCGGTGAAACGATGAATCAACTGCCTTTGGTCTCTGCAAAAAGTAATTTTGGCCATCTAGGAGCTGCTAGCGGACTAGTTGAATGCATTGCGAGCCTCTTGGCACTTCAAAAAAATGAGCTTTTTATGCATAAAAATTATGAGACGCAAGATGCTGAGTGCCCGATTCGTGCAGCAATCCGTGGAGATTCTCCGGGTGATAGCTTCCTGAGCTTTGCCGTAACTCCGCAGGGTCAGGCGGGTTCCCTTGTTTTTGGGCGGTGCCCAGAAGGGGCCACTGGCGCTGCTTCTTGACAGTTTCCGATGCCTGTTTTACCTTCTGAGACTAGAAAGGTGCCTTGTAGGACCTTTGTATTGGTTTGTAACGTGCTGGTTTGAGGAAACGCTGAGATCGCCTTTATCGGGTGCTTTTTGACGGCCACGGTGCTGCGGAGCGTCGACTTTTCCGGCACGACTTACAGGTGCTGGACCCCCGATCACTGCACTTGGAAGTAAAAATGGCGGTTGTCGATATATCTGGATCGGGTTAGTGAGTTCCGAGACACGCATGAAGCCAGAAGAAATTCTCCGAATAGTCGACGCAATTCATCGCGATAAAAACATCGACAAGGAGATCGTTTTTCAGGCGATTGAATCTGCGTTGGTTACCGCATTAGTCCGCCATTATGGCGAAGACGCGGAAGTCATCATACAAATCGATCGGGAATCGGGTGCTATCGCTGGAACATGCGATGGCACAAATATTGACCCGGAAGAGATCACTGGACGAATTGGCGCACAGACAGCCAAGCAGGTGATTATTCAAAAAATTCGTGAAGCTGAGCGGGATTCAATCCATGACGAGTATGAAGAGCAAGTTGGCCAGATGGTCTCTGGGCTTGTAACGCGTTTCGACGGGGGTGTCGCCACGGTATCTCTTGGGGTTACCGAAGCGATCTTGCCTCGGAGTGAACAGATTCCGGGTGAGAGTTTTCATGTGAACGAGCGGATACGTGCCACGATTTTCGAAGTTCGTAAATCAGGTAGCCGGGTCAAAATAATCCTATCCCGGATTCGGCCACAGTTGGTGCAGAGACTTTTCGAACAAGAAATCCCTGAAATAATTGATGGCGTTATTGAAATCCGTGCCATTTCACGAGAGCCTGGGTATCGCAGTAAGGTTGCAGTAATTAGCTCCGATAACCGGGTGGACTGCGTCGGGGCATGCGTCGGCGTCCGAGGCAACCGGATCAAGAATATTGTTGAAGAACTTGGTGGTGAGCGAATAGATATCGTTCGTTGGAACGATGATCTTCAGGTGCTTGTTCCCAATGCTCTCCAGCCAGCCGAAGTTGATGAAGTGATTCTTTGTCAGATGCTCGGTCGTGGCATTGTCCTTGTAGGTGAGGATCAACTGTCACTTGCAATTGGACGACGTGGACAAAATGTCCGGCTTGCCAGCAAGTTATGTGGCTGGGATATCGAAATTATGACGCGCGAAGAACTTGATCAACAGATAGAACGCGCAGTCGATGGATTCTCCTCAATTAATGGCCTCGAGGAATCAGTCGCGGAACGACTCGTGGGTGAAGGGTTCCTGTCGTACGATGATCTCTCTGTCATTGAGCCTGACGATCTTATGGAGATGGGCGAGCTGTCGGCAGAAGCAGTCGATACGATTGTAAATGAAGCCGAAAATCGAGCAACTGTCGCTGAAGAGGCGGCTGCAGACGAACGGCGAAAGCAGCGTGAGAAAGAGCATGTTGAGCCGGGCTCAGCAGAAGCGAATGTAGAGGGTAGTGTTGAGAATGCTGCAGAGGCTGGTGGAGAAGTACAGGAGCAGGAGGCGACCTCACAAGACAAACCTTTGGATGCTGAGATTGCATCGGGGGAAGCAAGTGAGGCATCATCACCACCGCAATCTAGTTCATGATGTTTCAGGAATTTTTACAGTGTTGGCAAATTTTTTTTTGCTGGCCGCAGATGATTCAAAAAGGTCGGAGTAAAACTCGTGGCGGTTCGCATATACAGTCTTGCGAAGGAATTGAAACTCGACAGCAAAGAGCTTGTCGAACTGTGTTCTCGCGCGGGTATTCAAGACAAGGGTTCTGCCCTTGCTAGCCTTGATGACACTGAAGTTTCTCGGCTTAAAGAATTTATTGCAGGGAAAACCAAGACGCCTGATCGGCCGAAGGCATCTGAGGCCGCGGCACCGCCTAAAACCCCGGCAGTAATGAAGAGAGAAGATTACGTCGCCCCGACTGGAGCAGCCCGGCAAGGTCGACCAAAAGATTTAGGCTCTAAGACTCCTGCTCCAAAGCCCGCTCCGCTGGGAAGGGCTGCGAGACCTTCGAGCGAACGGCCGGAGTCTGGAGACCAAGATGGCGAAACAACGCCACCGATACAGGTGCGGCCAGGAGCAAATCGTGGAACGCGTTCAGGGAACAAGCCAGCTCCAAGACCTACTTTCAAATTACCGCCAATGCCAGCAGCCGGTCGAAAGCCTGTGGCAAAAGTATCTGATGAGCCTGTTGCTCAAAAGCCAGATGTAAAGCTCCCGCTTGATGCCATTCGCAGTGCAAAAGCGGGAGGCACAAAGCCTCTTGCAGAACATATGCGAAAGCACGAGGGACGTCAGCAAGATCAGGGCGCCGGCCAACGTGGGGGCCAGCGAGGTGGTCAGCGAGGTGGTTTATTGCGTGACGGAATGACAGGTGGGGGTCTGGCTCCACCGCTTCCACCGACGGGTGCTGCTGGTCGACAGCGGAAGTCTGGCAAAGGGGGAGGTCAGCGAGAAGATCTTCTTGGTGGCCGTGAGATGCGACAGTTGCATCGGAAGCGACCCGATCGACGCGGACGTGGAGACGATGACGATCGGTCAATGAGGCGTCGTCGTCCTCGTCAAAGACGCGGCCCTTCTGTTTCCACTGCGGCCCCAAGAAAAACAAATGCCTCAGTTCAGGTTCCCTGCACAGTTCGTGCATTTTCTGAGGCAATCGGGCTTGCCGCAAGCGAGGTCTTACGAAAACTTCTCAGCTTTGGTCTCGATGTGATTCCAAATATGAGTACAACACTTGATAAAGATACCGTCGAGTTAATCGCTGCTGACTTAGGAATTCAACTCGACATTAAAACTGCAGAAGATCTTGAAAAAGATTTACTGGCTGGATTTGATGCTGTTGATGAAGACCCTGCATTGCAACAATCCAGAGCACCAGTCATTACTTTTCTTGGGCATGTAGATCACGGTAAGACATCGTTGCTCGATAAGATTCTTGGCAGTGACGTCGCTGCGAGGGAAAGTGGGGGCATCACCCAGCACATGCGAGCCTACACCATCGATCATAGTGGTCGGCCAATTTCATTTGTCGATACACCTGGTCACGAAGCATTCACACAAATGCGGGCTCGGGGAGCAAATGTCACTGACTGTGCTGTACTTGTTATTGCAGCAGATGATGGCATTATGCCGCAAACAGAGGAAGCAATTAGTCATGTTCGAGCGGCAAGTGTACCGATCGTCGTTGCGATCAATAAAATTGATCTTCCTGGTGCAGATATCGACAAGGTTTTCCAGCAATTAGCGGCAAATGAGTTGCTGCCAACAGAATGGGGTGGCGATACTGAAGTCGTTAAAACAAGCGCCACCACGGGCGAGGGTGTGGACGAACTACTCGACACACTTTTGACCATTGCTGAGTTACACGACGTTCGAGCGAATCCAAACCGGTCTGCTGCTGGGGTTTGCCTAGATGCGTCTGTACACGAAGGACAGGGTGTCATCGCCTGTCTACTTGTTCAGAAAGGCACGCTTGCAGTTGGAGATGCGGTTGTTTGTGGCGAGGCAACTGGAACCGTAAAATCGATGCAGGACACCTTGAAAGATCGAAGAGTAAAGCAGGCAGGCCCGTCGCGAGCGGTCATGGTCGCTGGATTCGATATTCCGCCGGGTGCAGGTGAACGCTTTCAGGTTGTTGACGCGATTGCTCTTGCTCGAGAAGTTGCCTCAAAAAGAACAGGCATTCGAAGGCAAACGAATCTTCTCTCTGCTCCGGTTCATGTCACCTTCGAAAATCTGACTGAGCGGCTTGGTACGCAGAAGACACCGACACTGAATCTAATAATCAGAGCAGACGTCCGTGGTTCAATCGAAGCAATTCTTAAGGAATTGGAGAAACTAGAGCATCCGGAAGTACGGATACGTATTCTTCAGGCGTCTGTTGGAGGGATCAGTGAAGCCGATATTCAGCTGGCAGATGCATCCGATGCTGTAGTTATAGGATTCAATGTTGTTCCGGATGACCGAGCCAAGTCACTTGCCAATGATCGCGGTGTACAGGTTCGTCGCTACGAGATTATCTATCAGGTAACAGATGATCTGAAAAATGCACTCGAGGGAATGCTTACTCCTGAGAAGCAAGAGGTAGAACTTGGTCGGGCCATGGTTCAACGAACATTTTCGATCAGTCGAATTGGTGTTATTGCTGGTTGCCGAGTAGTGGGAGGCATTATCTCCCGAAACGGCCGGTTGCGGATTATTCGTGACAGTAGAGTTCTTGGCGACTATCCAATTGATACATTACGTCGGGAAAAAGATGATGCAAAAGAGGTTCGAGATGGCCTCGAGTGTGGAATAAAAGTTGCAGGTTTTAATGACGTAAAGGAGGGCGACATTCTCGAGTGCTATAAAATCGAGGAAGTCGCACGAACACTTTCGTGAGTACGCGTAGACTTCTTAAGGCGGCAGAAGCAGTACGGGGAGTGGTCAGCATGGCCATTCTTACTCAAGTCCGTGATCCTCGAGTCCAAGATGTCACAGTGACCGGTGTCGAAATGGCTCCAGATATGCGTTCAGCCAAAGTTGTAGTGTCGATTATGGGAAGCCCTGCGAAACAGGAACTCGCACTGCGTGGTCTGTCCAACTCTGCTGGTTTTCTGCAGGCGAAGATTGCTGAGCGAATTGACACTCGTTACATTCCAAAATTACGATTTGAAATTGATGCGGGCGTAAAGCATTCTTTAGAGATTGCTCGAGTTCTTGGTGAAGTGTTACCAGTTTCGGATCAGGACGAAGTACTCGGTGAAGAATCAGATTCTGCTCAATCTTCAGAGATTTCCAAACAAGACCCTCAGGATGACGCTGAAAGAACTGTATGACCGCTAAGAAAAAAACAACAAAGTCGAAAGCTCAGAAAAAGCCCGTAGTCAAAGTGAAAAAAGCAAAGGCTGCCAAGAAGTCTGTCAGTAAGAAGGTTTCAAAGGCGAAGAAGGGTACGACTGGAGCAGCCAAGAGTAGTTCTGTTGGTAAAAAAGTATCTAGTAAAAAGGGTGCAGGAAAAACAAAGAAGGCTGCCGGTTCCAAGTCGAAGCAGGCGGCTTCCGCTGTGCTTAAAAAAAATACGACGAAAGCTAAAAAAGGAGTTGCTCCAGCTGTAGATAAAAAAGTAAAGCTAGAGAAAACAAAACCAGAGAAAAAGAAGCCAGAGCTTTCCGGTGCCCAGAAGCAAAAACTGATTACAAAAATGCACAAGGTGCTGAAAGGGCATTACTCTCCAAGATTACCGAATACCTCTCGCCCCCTGTTAGATCAGGTGCTTTTTGCGTGTTGTCTTGAAAACGCTCAATACGATGACGCGGAAAAAGCATTCGCAAATTTAATTGAACATGCGTTTGATCTGAATGAAGTGCGTGTCACAACGGTAGGAGAACTGGCGGATTTCCTTGTCGGATTGCCTGACCCATCACGGGCAGCTTTGGCTCTGAGAAGAGCTCTGCAGAGTGTTTTTGAGTCGACATACGAGTTTACTTTGGAGCATGCAAAGAAACACTCTGTGTCGCACGGAGTTAAAACACTGGACAATCTTCGTTCGTTAACACCATTTACAAAAGTTTTTGTAGTATCAACGGCGCTTGGTGGGCACGGCGTTCCTCTTGACCACGGAGCTGTTGCTGTTTTGTATCTCTCTGGCGTGATTTCTTTTGAAGAATATCAGCAAGTGACCGCTCCAGGTCTGGATCGAATGGTGACAAAGAAAATTGGACGAGAGTTCAGCTCACTGTTGCATCAATTTGGGGCCGACCTGCTTTCGTCATTACACGGAGTAAAGGCTAAAAAGATTCTTGCTGAGATTTCTACAGACACGAAAGATAGAATGCCGAAGCGTGGCGAGAAATTGCCTGATCTACTTGTCTCAGCTGTATCTGCATCAAGCGATGGAGACATGTCTGAGCAATTTCGTCCGGCTGGTCCTCAGGCAGCACCGCGGCCTGCAGGTAAGACGCCGCAGCCTCCACCTGGTTCCGGGCCTAAACGAGATGCGGATGGTACGCCAATAGGCACTCGCTCTGGACCGAAGCCATTTGTTGTCAAGCCGAACAAGGCTCGTTCAATCACAATCAAGCCGGAACTCGCTGCTCAACGAGAGGCAGCGGAACGAGAAGCGCTGAAAGCCAAGTCAGAGGCAAAAAAGGTTCGCAAAGATGATGACAAGCTGCTAGGCAATAAAAGTGTGATGGCCGGAAAATCCAAAAAGCAGGCCTCTGGCCATACTCGTAAGCTCGCGAAAAAGAAGCCACGTTAAACAGTAGTGAATAGAAGATTTTTTACGTTCTCGGTGTAGTTTTTTGGGAATGCTATCGGGAGATAAATAAAAGGAGTTGCGTCACCGTGGCAGGGCATTCTCATTGGGCAAATATTGCGAGAAAAAAATCGCTTATCGATGCGAAGCGAGGTAAGCTTTGGAGCAAATTGGCGAAAGCCATTATTGTTGCTGCGAAACTCGGCGGATCAGACCCTGACGCTAATCTGCGACTACGCTATGCCATTGATGCAGCAAAAGCGGTGAGCATGCCGAAAGATAATATTCAGCGTGCCATTAAAACTGGTTGCGGGGAGCTCAAAGGAGGAAACCTCGAAGAGTCTGTATATGAGGGCTATGCCGCTGGCGGCGTAGCTGTTTTGTGCGAAATTTTGACAGATAACCGTAATCGAACAGCACCAGAGATCCGAAAGATCTTTGAACTTTGTGATGGCAAATTGGGCGCAACGGGATGTGTTGCGTATCTGTTTACAAGGAAGGGGCTGGTAAGAGTTTCCAATGAGTCATGCAACGAAGACAATTTATTCGAAGTGGCAATAGAAGCCGGTGCTGATGACGTTCAAGCGGCGGATAATAGTTGGGAAGTTACATGCGACCCTCAGATGATGAGTAATGTCGTGTCAGCAATTAGAGACGCTGATATCTTGGTCGACTCGAGTGAAATTATTCGTGTTCCTGCAACAACTGTCGAAATTGAAGATGTTGCAGTTGCACGTAAGGTGCTCTATCTCATGGAGCGTCTTGATGACCATGATGATGTGCAAAGCGTTTCAGCAAACTTCAGCATTCCCGATGAAGCAATTGGTCAGCTTGAATGAGCGTCACAAGGGGAAATCGAGAAATTTGTAGCTACTCTGTAGTCGTCGCCGCCGTATTTTCAGTATGGTCGACAGACGGCCAGTAGTCATCGAATTCAAACTCAGGGCTGTTGTCGAGGTCGTGGCATTCAAGACAATTGGCAATCACCTTTTGCTTGCTCTCTGGGGTGCCAATTGACATCGTGAGTTCTTCTCGAAGTCGATCCCTCTCGGTAATGCTTGCACGGACGTCACCTCGTTCTACAGCTGTAT
>CAJXFK010000097.1 GCA_913052575.1 uncultured Planctomycetaceae bacterium | reverse complement strand
TGGCGATATCTCAAAGGCGATTGATGGAGTTTCACTTCAACGGTGGAAGTATGCATTTCCTATTTGTCCAATAAAGGCACCAATGATTGCCGTGCAGAACAGCCCTCCAGTAGTCTGCTGTGGTGATTCATTCGGTGGCGGCCGTGTTGAATCTGCGGCGTCTAGTGGCCTCGCCGCCGCGCGGTGGATTCACCGTTTTTTCGCCTAAATAGTTCTTGATCAGAGCACCTATCATGATGTTTCAGTTGTGGCATTGAATTTTCGCCTCGCATCATAACTCCAAGTGCTGGCGACATCTTTGTCGTTGCGCGGGTATGCTGTTATTAGACAGGCTTCATCCTAGGGGTCATTCGAGTCTGATTTTATGTTCGTGCTTCTATTTAGTTGGCAGTTCAGGCACAAAGAAATTTGGAGATAAACCATGGCATCACTCGTGGCACCAAAACTTCCCGAAGTTGAGTCCTTTCTGTTGGAAGGTATCGTTCCCGGTGTTGTTGGTGGTGAAGATTGGTGTGGTTCCGGTGACACGACATTCCAATCTCGTGATCCAGGAAGCGGTGAGTTGCTTGCTGAAGTGCACGCCTACACGGCAGCTGATGTAAATCGTAGTGTTGAGAAAGCGAATGAATCATTCAAGAAGTCGGGCTGGTCGACATTGGCTCCAAATGACCGAGCTGTGCGACTTCATCGGTTTGCAGACTTGGTAGAGCAACAAAAGAAAGTTGTGTCTCAAATCGAGGCGATTGATGCAGGTAAATTACCCGCGCAAGCTCTGGGAGACGTAGAGAATTTTGTAGAATCAGTCCGTTTTTTTGCAGACATGGCGATGCATATACAGCGTCGTAATCAACTCGCGGTAGCGGGGCATGAGGCATGGACACTCCGTAGCCCATGGGGAACTTGTGGCTTTATCTTTCCATGGAATTTCCCAGTTTTGCTCATGGGATGGGGTATTGCACCTGCTTTGGCTGCAGGAAACACTGTGGTAGTGAAGCCTGCTGAAGACACGCCTCTTTCATCAATTTATATCGCTCGTTTAGCTCGTGAAAGTGGCATGCCCGATGGTGTTGTAAATGTTGTTCCCGGTCTTGGTAGCGAAGCCGGAGCAGCTCTTTCAGCGAATCCCGATATTCGGCGTATGTCGTTCACGGGTTCTCCCGAAGTGGGAAGGCTTGTTGGCGAGTCATGTGGTCGTAATCTTGTACCGGTCAAACTTGAGCTTGGCGGCAAGGGCGCGGCGGTAGTTTTTGAAGATGTCGATGTTGAAGCAACTGCAAAAAAGCTTGTTGGGGCGATTACTTTCCATACCGGTCAGGTTTGCTGTGACGCCACTCGCTGGCTTATTCATCGTTCAATATATGATGATTTTATTGATGCCTGCAGACAAGAAATGCAACGTGTCAAAGTCGGATATCAGCTTGACGGTAGCACTACCATGGGACCTGTTGTCAATTCAAAACAAAGAGAGAGAGTATTGGATTACCTTGAAAAAGGTATCGCACAAGGTGCCGATATTGTAGTACCAGGAGGTCCGGCCGAAGTTGTTGGACGCAATGGTTTCTACGTAAAGCCATGTTTGTTGAGCGGATCACTAGATAACGTGGCAGCCAGAGAGGAAATATTTGGTCCGGTTGCATACATGACGACATTTGAGCAGGAGTCGGAGGCGATCTCGCTTGCGAATGACACGGACTATGGTCTTGCGAATAGTGTCTGGACCACTGATTTAGGGCGAGCAGCTCGGGTAGCCGAGTCTATGGTCGCTGGGAATAGTTGGATTAATTCTCACAATGTTTTTGCAAAAGGGGTGCCGTACGGCGGAGTCCACAAGAGTGGTATGGGGGGAGGTGTCAATTCCATCGAAACCCTATTTGATTATTGGCGAAGTCAGTCAATTGTCCGTCCGCTGTGAGAATGATTCGAAAAGTACGGTAAAGGAAATGTCACACAAACTGGTGGATTTGACGTGTGAAAAAGTTTGATTGTATTATCGTAGGAGCCGGATTATCAGGGCTGGCTTGTGCTCGAACCCTTGTCGAACAGGCCAAGTCTGTACTGATTCTGGAATCAACGGACAGCCCTGGTGGACGAGTTGGCACCGACACCGTCAATGGATTTCAGATTGATCGCGGCTTTCAGGTGTATTTGGACTCGTACCCTGAAGGGAAGAAATTTCTTGATTACCCATCCTTAAATTTCGGCGCTTTTGAGCCGGGGGCACTCGTGGCGCATCGTGGACGGTTACTTCCAATAAGTGATCCGTGGCGGCGACCTTACGCAGCTATTCGATCAGTGTTGTCAGGAGTCGTTGGCGTGCCGGACGGCTTACGTGTAGCCTATTTGCGGAACCAGGTTATGGCTGGCGTGCGAACTGGGAAGATAGACCCGATTAGTATTTCCAATGACCAAGAAAAAACAACACGAGAGGAACTCGTTTCACGAGGCTTCTCATCCGAGTTTATTCAATTGTTTTTCGAACCTTTTTTTGGTGGCGTCTTTCTTGAAAGAGATCTGACGACCGCATCACAAGTTTTCGAATTCACATTTGCGATGTTCTCTCTGGGTAGTGCATGTCTTCCGGCTGGTGGCATGGCTGCAATTCCTCGGCAAATGGTTCAAAAGCTTCCCTCAGGTTGTTTAGAGACTCTTGCTCCTGTTACAAAAGTCGTGAATGAGTCTGTTGGGGGGTGGGAAGTTGCGATTGCGGATGGTCGGCGGTTGTGTGCTGGGTCGGTTGTCATTTCAGCAGCTGCAGTAGAAAACACACCACTTTTGCCAGCGGGCATCCTTACAACATGGACTCCTCCGGCATGGAAAAGCACTCGGCTTGTAGCTTTTGAATCTGATAAGAAACCCTCGTGTGATAAGACTCTTGTTGTCTCATCTGAACCGATTGAAAAGGGACCAATTGACAATCTGTCGACACCGTCTGCTGTTGCAGAGGGTTATGCGCGAGAGGGCAAAAATCTCATTTACGTTTCAATAAGAGACGATTGGGAAGGTGAAGACGAGTTGCTACCGGTTGCGATACGCAAGCAGGCTAGGGCTTGGTTCGGTGCCGAAGTCGAGCAGTGGAATCATGTGACAACAGTTTCAGTACCACACGCTCTGCCGGTTGAAACGCCAACGTCGAGGCGGCAAAGATTTCAATCAAATCGTCTCGCCCCCGGTTTATTTCTGTGCGGAGATCATCTTACGACTTCTTCTATCAATGGAGCGTTAGCTGCCGGACGTCTTGCTGCGGAAGAAGTTTTACGGTCGGCTTAGTGTGGTGCTTACAAAATAGTTCCGCAGTGATTGATCTCGCACTGTCAATCTAAAGGTGAAGAAAATTTTCTCGCGAGTCAGCCGCTACAGTATGGACGTATCGACAACTTTAAAAGTAAAAGATGAATACGCTTCAACAACTGCAAACTCTTTTCAGTCAAACTGTTTCGGTTTTTACACAGCATCTTTGCGAGTGTACAAATAGAGTCACTCGGCTTGCTTTATAAGAATCGCTTTGAATCACATCTGGACGTGTTTGATGAGTTGTGACGAGCAGCGAGGATGAACAATACGGCGGGTTCATTCCGAAAAAAGAAGTCGTCTTAATCTTCTGAAAAATCTCTTGAGGTAGCCCAGATTCCTCGGACTATTGATGGGAAGAAAAATATTGCTCGCATGAATCCTAACATAGCTTGCTGCCCTTCCGTGGAACTGATGAGAACCTAACCCTACCAGTTTTAAGAAAAAACGCGCTCGTCAGAGCCAATTTGGCGACTATACTTAAATTCAAACAAGCGTTTGAAACGGTGATTTATGTCGTCAATGAGTACTGAAAAAAGTGGCAAAGCTGTTGTGGATTCGCAGGAGGATCCACGCGGCCGCATCCTCTCTGCGGCAGGCCGAGAGTTTGCTGAAAAGGGTTTTGAGAACACAACCATTCGTGATATCTGCACGCTGGCATCGGTGAACGTTGCCGCTGTGAACTATTACTTTGGTGAAAAACATCGGCTCTACATTGAAAGTGTGCGGCATGCACACGAGGAACGCTCTCGGCAGTTCCCGCTTCCCGTGTGGGCTGACGGCACGTTGCCTGCCGAGAAACTCCGAGGTTTTGTTGGCAATATGCTCGAGCGTATGTTGGGCTTTGATAAGCCATCCTGGCAGGTGCGACTGATGCTACGAGAAGTCCTTCATCCAACTGATGCATGTAGGGAACTAGTGGAAGACTATATACGACCTCATTTTACAGTTCTTTGTAATATTCTCGATGAGTTAACAGATGGTAAGGCGACACCGGCTGAGTTGCGTCGAATTGGGTTAAGTATTTGTGGTCAGTGTTTCTTATATCATTCTGCTGGTGATGTTGTTGGCATGCTCATTCCACCAAATGAAATAAAGGAAATGCACAACCCAGTAGAACTTGCCAACCATATCACGGCATATTGTCTGGCTGCTCTTGGAAAGCGCGTGCCGCTTTCTGTAGAGGTTTCGTGAAAAATGTAAGGTGCTTGAGTGATGATTCACTTGCGGGACTCAGAGGTGATTGAAGGGCTTTGTTAGAGAAATGAAAATGTTCAGGACTATTCTTGGATGGGTTGCCCCATTCTTTATTCTTGGTTGTGGCGTAGCTGCCTTCATGGCAATGGGTAGCCAGCCGCCACCAGCGAGAATAACGAATGGAGCCATGACTGCAGTAGCTGTGAAAACGATAGCTGCTACTCGTGAGCCCAGTCTTTTTCAGATTGATTTTGATGGTGTTGTTGTACCACTTCGTGAAGTCACACTCTCGGCTGAGGTGCCTGGGCGGATTGTCAAAAAGACATCGGACTGCCAGAGTGGTGAGTTTGTTGAAAAAGGAACACTGCTACTTGAAATTGATACCCGTGACTACGAACTTGATGTTCGCCGTCTGAAGCAAGAACTCAAACAAGCTGTTTTGTCGATTGAAGAAATTGATGAAGAGATCAAGCAAAACGAGCGATCGGTAGAGCTTGCAAAACGGCAGGTGGAACTAGCTCATCGAGAAGTTGTGAGGCAGAACAATCTTAAGTCTGACAGAGTCGTGACTGAGGCGGATTACGAGCGAGCTTTACGAGATGAACTTTCTGCAGATAGCAACTTGAATTCATTGCAAGGTCAGAGAAGAGTGCTTGCCAAGCGACGTATCCGCTTGAACGAAGCAGAAACACTCACGGCAACTATGCTCGAGCGATCTCAACTTGATCTGGAACGAACTCATATCGTTGCTCCGGTCAGTGGTATTGTTGTTGAAGAGATGGTCGAAGCAGAGTCTTTTGTGAGCAAGGGAAGTCCGCTTGTGACAATTGAAGACACGAGTGCGGCTGAAGTACGAGTAAGTATTCAGATGGATGATGTGTCACGTATTTGGAGCGATAGTCGTCGAGTGCCCGGGGCATCTGCTTATGATTTTCCTGACACACCAGCATCTGTTGTGTATCGCATTGGGAACCGGCAGTACCGCTGGCAGGGGGTGTTAGAAAGGCAAGAAGGAAAGGGTCTGGAGGAGCGGACGCGAACACTTCCCTGCCGTGTACTTGTTGCTGAACCCACGGTCGTTGAGGCCATTGATCGCTATGGATCTACATTGCCGGAATTGCCCGCAGGCGCACCGAAGTCGTTGCTTCGAGGCATGTTTGTTGATGTCCAAGTGGAGGTGCAAACAAGGCAGGCTTTGGTATCCGTGCCGTGTGAGGCGTTGCGACCAAATGGTGATGTCTGGATTGTTAAAAATAAGTCACTACTTATTCTTCAGCCACCACTTGTCCAGGTGGTGGCCGGTAGAGCAGTTTTTGAATCAACATCCAATGGCATACAGCCAAATGATCAAGTAGTGGTAAGTCAAATAGCAAATCCAAGGGCAAGCATGTCGGTTATTGACAACTCAGTGCAGCCTAATGCGTCCTCCGGAAATAATCAGAATCCAAAGCACGATGAATCATCAGTGGATTCTTCTGAATCAGGTAAGTGAGAAGTCTTTATGCGACGTGTTATCTCGTGGACTGTCGAAAACATGCCAGCAATGAATACGCTGGTTGCAGCGATACTTCTTGTTGGCGTGATGAGTTTTGCTGGTATGCGGCGAGAAGTCTTTCCAGAATTTGAGCTTGAGATCATTCTTGTATCAGTTCCATATCCTGGAGCGACACCAGAAGAAGTTGAAGAGGGGATTTGCCAAAAAGTCGAAGAAGCCTGTCGCAGCGTATCGGGGATAAAAAAACTCACGAGTGTTGCACAGGAGGGAGTAGGTTTTTGTGTATTCGAACTCGGTTCTAGTGCCAAAAATGTACAAAGAGTGCTTAGTGAAATTCGATCGGAAGTCGAACGAATACCAAGTCTTCCGGAACTTGCTGAAGATCCCAAGGTTGAGCAGATAACGCTCCGTAATCCGGCAATTAAAGTCGGTGTCCTGTCGCCTCGGATTGCAGGAGGGGTTTCCGAGGCTGAATTACGAGATGTCGCCGAAGTTGTTCGTGACGACTTGCTCGCTTTACCGGCTGTGTCTGCTGCGAATTTGCAAGGAGCGAGGGACTATGAAATTGATATTGAGATTTCAGAGCGGACACTTCGGAAATACGGGCTTTCGCTTCGGAAAGTCGCCAATATTGTGCGGCAAGAAAACCTTGAGCTGCCTGGAGGTCGAATACGGGGTGAAAGTGGAGAGATTCTTTTACGGGGAAAGAATAAACGGTACGTCGGAGATGAAATCGCTGAACTGCCTTTGGTGACATTGCCGGATGGCCTTGTTTTGACAGTTGGTGATTTGGGTACGGTACACGATGATTTCGCTGATGTCGCGTCAACGAATCAAATTAACGGCCGGCAAGGAATGGTTGTTTCTATTGACCGGAGTTCGGGTGAAGATCTGCTGGCTATGACTGAAGCCGTGAAAGCGTATGTCAGTAAGGCGTCATTACCTCAAGGGTATGAGATTGTGACATGGGCTGACCAGTCTGTAGACGTTCGTGATCGGCTCGAAATGTTAGTGAATACAGGGACGCAGGGGCTTCTTATTGTATTTGTCATACTTTCACTTTTTCTGAATTTAAAAATTGCTTTCTGGGTTGCGCTAGGTATTCCGTTTTGCATGCTCGGTACGGGGGGGCTGATGTTCCTCACAGATCAGACGCTCAATATGCTCTCCATGTTTGCGTTTCTTATGGCGATTGGCATTGTGGTGGATGATGCGATCGTTGTGAGTGACAATATTGAGCGACATCGACGGCTTGGCAAGAAGTTGGTCACTGCTGCCATCGACGGCACTGCTGAAGTTACACCCAGTGTTGTATCGAGCGTGACGACAACGGTAATTACCTTCCTCCCACTCTGCTTCGTCTCTGGCGTCATGGGTAAATTTATTGCCGTCATGCCGTTTGCATTTATTACTGCTTTAATCATGTCGCTTGGTGAGTCTTTGCTTATTCTTCCCGGACATTTGTCTCATGAAAAAGGCTTGGTTTTCACGGTGCTTGGCTGGTTGCTCTACCCGTTCCGTGTTTTCTTGCCTGTTTTAGAGTGGTTGCAGAAGGGGTGTGATCGAGGACTCCAATGGGTTATTCGGGCGTGTTACCGCCCTCTGCTTAATATTGCTTTAGCAAATCGCCTGAGCACCATGGCAATCGCTGTGAGTGTTCTTTTGATGGCCTTAGCACTCGTTCGCAGTGGTGTAACACCGTTTTCATTATTTCCAAAAATTGATGCGAATCGACTGCTAGCCAAAATTACGTTTCCGGATGGTACGCCGTCAGCTGTAACTGATGAAGCAACTCGTCAGATTGAAGAGGCTGCTTTTGACGTGGGCCAGCGTCTCTCAAATTCAGGCAATACAATTGTCAAACTGGTTCATCGATCGGTAGGCCAAGTTTCTGCTCAAGGTGAGGTTGGACCAGATGCTCGCGTGAGTGGCAGCCATGTTGGGGCCGTGGCAATTGAGCTTGTTGACGGTGAAAGCAGAGAGGTTACGAGTGAGCAGTTTATTAGTGACTGGCGAATGGCAGCAGGTAGCTTCCCAGGAGTCGAAAGTCTTGTTTATAGGACGGAAAATATTGGTCCTGGTGGTAAGGCGGTTGAGTTTAAACTGTTGTCCAGAGGTGACCCAGAATCTATTCGTCAACTTGAGGAGGCAGTTGAGCGTTGTAAGGCGTGGCTAGCTCAGTATCCCGGGGTTATTGATATTGACGACGATTCCCGTCCTGGAAAGTGGGAGTATCAGATTCGTGTGAAGCCTGAAGCTGAGGCAATGGGTGTGTCTCTTGCAGATCTTGCGGGTACTGTTCGTGCGAGTTACTACGGCGAGGAGGTCATGCGGCTTCAGCGAGGTCGTCATGAAGTGAAGCTTATGGTGCGATATCCACGGGAAGAACGACGAAGTGTAGCAACACTCAATGACATTCGCGTGACGAGTCCTGATGGAGTGAAGCGTGCTCTTGATGAACTGGCTGAGATCGATATCAAGCGAGGGTATTCGGAAATTAATCGATTGAGTCAGAGGCGTTCAATTACTGTGGTTGCTGATATTGATGTCGCAAAGAGTTCGCTTACGAGTGGCCAAATTACAGGAGATATGGAAAAGCGACTCATGCCAGATTTGTTGTCTGAATATCCACTTGTAAGTGTTCGTTGGGAAGGAGAGCAGGAACAGACCCAAGAGAGTCTCGAAAGCTTAGCAGTAGGATTTATTATTGCTTTGTTTGCCATGTTTGTTCTTCTCACAATGGAGTTTAAATCATACTTCCAGCCACTATTAATTATTGCAATCATCCCATTTGGTTGTGCCGGATCAGTGTTTGGTCACGCACTGCTCGGGATGCCACTAACTATCTTCAGTATGTTTGGGCTGGTTGCTCTTGCCGGTGTTGTAGTCAATGACTCAATTGTTCTCATCGATTTTATAAATCATCGAGTCCGATCAGGTATGCCGCTATACGATTCTCTTCGCGAAGCCGGACAGTTACGATTCAGGCCCGTATTTCTTACAAGCGTGACGACGATAGGAGGGCTTTTCCCACTGATGACGGAGACAAGTTTTCAGGCTCAGTTTTTAGTTCCGATGGCTACGTCACTTGTTTTTGGATTGGCAGCTACGACACTGATCGTTTTGATCCTTGTGCCTGTGATGTATTCATTTTTTGGGACATCAGCGCGAAAGCCAATAGAAGAAGAGTCAGATTGGCGGGAGGCTGAAACAGGGTCTACTGAGCATGCGGTCGCCTGATTTGGCTTGTTTTTTTTCTGGTTTGTTGAGCGACCATACATCGTGTTCGGCTTTGTAGTATGTGTTCTTGCGACACTGTGCGATTTTTTCTCCACGTTGCTCTGAAACATTTCTGGCAAAAAAACATCTTGGACCGCGTTCGTCTCCGCAACAGAATGTTCAGGTTTATACCTGCCGTGGGCGTGACTGCTGATTGCCTTCAACTTCTCTACTGCGTGCAAGGGAGCTTCATCGATTGCAGAGAAAATGGCAGACGTCGCCATCCTGCATGACATATTCTTTACCTTCAACACGTAATTTTCCAGCAGCACGAATTTCTTTTTCGCTACCAAACTCCTCTAGTTCATCAACAGAATATATCTCAGCACGGATGAATCCTTTCTCAAAATCCGTATGGATAACACCTGCCGCCTGTGGGGCTGTTGCACCTATTGGAACGGTCCATGCGCGAACTTCTTTCTCTCCGGCCGTGAAGAAACTTTGCAATCCAAGAGTTGCGTACGTAGCACGAGCAAGAACGGCTAAGGCAGGTTCTCGCAACCCAACATCTGTAAGCATTTCAAGGCGGTCGTCGTGCTCTAATTCTGCAAGTTCTGCTTCGAGTTTTGCACACACTGCAACGACGTTGGCATGGACGGAGGAAGCAGCTTTATGAACTTTCTGTACCAGTTCGCCGACTCCTTCCAGATCAGACTCATCAACATTTGCAACGTAAAGAATTGGCTTTGCAGAAAGCAGTCCAAGTTCTTTGATGGCTGCGTGCTCTGCTTCTGAAAGGTCCAGTGTTCGGACTGGTTTTTCTTCTGATAGATGTTCTTGGCATTTTTTGAGTATATCGAGTCGTTTTTTTGCTTCCTTGTCGAGGCCGCGGGCGTTCCGTTCAGCTTTAGGCATGATGCTCTCAAAGTGCTGCAGGTCAGCTAGCAAGAGTTCGAGTTCGATGGTTTCCATGTCAGCAACTGGGTCAACTTTTCCAGCGACGTGAATGACATCGGGATCGTCGAAACATCTTACAACTTGCAAGATCGCGTCGACTTCACGGATGTGAGCAAGAAATTTATTTCCTAACCCTTGCCCTTCACTCGCTCCTTGTACTATCCCCGCGATATCCACAAGTTTGAGCACGGCTGGGATGACTTTTTGTGTTTGAACGTGTGCTGTGATTCGGTCAAGACGGACATCAGGCACGCTCACCATACCCTCATTCGGCTCAATTGTGCAGAAGGGGTAGTTTTCACTCTGTGCAGCTTTTGAGAGTGTTAGCGCGTTAAAGAGAGTGCTTTTGCCAACGTTTGGCAGGCCAACAATACCAGCTTCCATATAAATTACGAGGTGACAGTCACCGCCCTTGCGCCGCCAAAAATAGTTCTTTTTGCCACCGGCCACCAACCAGGTTGATCGAGACCTCGATATGGAGAATTCTCGGGCAGGTTTTGAACAAGATATGCATGTGCCCCTGCTAGGTTGTGGTATGGCAGAGAAGGAAAGAGGTGATGCAACGCATGGTACCGTATCGAGAACGGGAAAAAGAGCAGCGTTAGAGGATCATTACGAATGAAATTGCAGGAATCAAGAATATGCGATTCAACGTTACTGACTTCCCCATCACCATCAAAGTGGTGGTCGGCAAGTTGTCGCATTTGGTTCATCACAAGTGTTGTTAACCCAAGCAAGTAGAGAAGCGGTATGCGACTTAGTGGTGCTGCACCAGTAAAAACAGCTAACGGTATTGCAGCAGCTCGAATAAAACAGAGCACTTCCATTGCAGTAATTACTTTCCTGTCAAAGTTGGTGATCTGTCGCCTATACCGAAGGTTGAGCGTCAGAGAACTGCCTCGTTCGAGTACGAATTCACGGAGTCGTGGGTGTATGTACGACAATGGAGTTAGCAGGAATCTTAGAAAAACAATGATCGGATACGCGAGTATGAAAAGGCTGTAGCCAAGGGCGCTCTTCCAATTACCCGCCTCAAGAACGTTAGCAACATATTCTGGGTCTTCAGGTGTGCCGTACATTCGTTGGCTGTGGTGATCTCGGTGATGTCGCGTAAAGAAGCACGATGGAGTTAGCGTGAAGACACCTACAAGAAGATTCCATGCTACTTTGAAAGTTTGCATCTCGTTTGCGCCAAGGTGGCACACTTCGTGAATTAAGGAACCCAGTCGGTAGAGCCAGAAAACAGCGATTGGAAACGCAATGATTTGCTGCCAAGCTCCGAGTGGCGACAGCAAAT
>CAJXFK010000096.1 GCA_913052575.1 uncultured Planctomycetaceae bacterium | reverse complement strand
GCTTTGAACGTTGGCCACCTTCAAGAGAATCAAGCATTTCTTGCAGGCCAAGTAACTGTGCATTGACCGTCTGTGTTGCAGCCCGCACCATTGCTTGCCTATCCGCCTGCGCTCGGGCAGTTGCCTCACTAAATTCCTTGTGTTGGCTCTCTAGCACCTTTGACTGCTCTGCAAAATCTTTTGATCGTTCCTCAAGTGATGCTTCGAGCACACCAATAGCCGTCTTGATTTCTCCAATCATTCGGGCTCGGTCGACTTTTGTTAACTCCGATTGAATTGCAAGTTTTTCAGCCACATCTTTTCGAACTTCGGCAACATTCTCTGTCGCTTCACCGAGTCTTTGCTCAAGACGCGTGGCAGATTTTTTTTGATCATCAAGTTGGCCTGATAGTTCCCGCTCAAGACGCAATGCAGTCGCAGCCTGAACTTCGACTCCGGCAGCAACGGCGCCCTGCACCTCACTAATCCGCTTCAAATTAGCTTCCCGTGATGCCTTCACTTCACTCATGGTTTGCTGCAAGGCAGTCTTTACCTCAGACTGATTTCGAGCAAGTCTCCAGAGCCCTGTAGTCGCAGCAAACGCAATAAGAGCAACAACAACGCTGAGTGTCATCACGTGCCGGCTGGAGTTTCCATTATTCTGAATTTCTTCCTCAAGCCGCGTCATGCGGCGAGCAAATTCTTCTGACTCTCGACGCCGCTCTCCAAGGAAATCCTTCAATTGTCCAGCTGCGTCGCGAATTAGCAAAGCCGCTTCTTGTTGAGAGGGTTCCTCTGAAGGAAGAATCAACTCCTCCTCAGGCTCAGATGCACAAGACTCAAGCTCCGGAGTCTCGCTCACATTTATTTCACCTGGAAGTTTCTTCTCATTGTCTCGATCATCATTCGGTGCTTGTATCATCAACAACTCCAGACGGAATAACACCGTCAAACATTTGGTACTCTAGGCAATATCACTATTTTGAGGCCGCTTGCGAACACATCATCTGGTGGCCGCACCATATACAGTATCGGAAAGCGGGGGCTGCCAACCAGAGTCGACTCTTCAGGAAACAGAGCATAAACTTCCGTGGAGTTGGATTTACCCCCTTCAAGATGGGACTAAACCCATCGCATTCAACCAAGTTTGCCTAGATGATCCCACTTCAAAGCATGCATTGCGTATACTGTGTTTATACGAAGGAGACTGCCAATATGACTATCGCTACATTTGTTACTCACATATATCGCACGAGTCACGTATCGGTTTTTACACGAGTCCGGTACTTCTCAATTGCTGTCATTCTGTTGGTCCTGGCAACAACTGTTGTGCGTGGTGAGCAAGTTCTGCTTGGGGACCCTGCTCTTACCGCCGGGGTTCCAGGTAATGGGCCGATTTCTGTGCCACAGATTGAAACATGGTTGGACGATGAACACAACTTTACTGAACTTACGCCAGTTCTTCCGCTTGGTCTTTCACAAGGTTCAAGCCAGATTACCGGTCTCGATGAGAATCCACTGACTCGTGCAAAAATTGAACTCGGTCGTCAACTTTATTTCGATCCAAGGCTGTCTGTTGATTCCACGGTAAGTTGTGCAAGTTGCCATGATCCGTCCATGGGATATACAGCGCAGACAAAAACAGGTGTTGGAATTAAGGGACAGGCAGGCGGACGAAACTCTCCAGTTTCCTTCAATCGTATTCTTTCGGACAAACAATTCTGGGACGGGAGAGCAGGTTCGCTCGAAGAGCAAGCTGTTGGACCTATCGCGAATCCAATTGAAATGGGATTCACCCATGAAGGCGTTGTGAAACGCTTGGCGAGTATGCCAGTCTATGCAAAACAATTTGAAACAATTTTTGGCTCCGTAACAATTGATGCCGTTGGAAAAGCGATTGCTGCATTCGAACGCGTCTTGGTGACTGCTCCATCACCGTACGATTACAATGAGCAGTGGAGAGCATTCAAAGATCTTGAGCCAGAGGATCTTGAAGACGACCCTGAGTTAGCAGAACTCTATGCAGAGGCCGCTGCAGGCGTAAAATCGCACCCCATGAGTGACTCAGCCAAACGCGGCAGAGACCTATTCTTTACCGAAAAAGGAAACTGCACTGCCTGCCATGTTGGAGCAAATCTCGCTGATGAGAAATATCACAACATTGGTGTTGGGATGGATCATGAAACTCCTGATGCAGGACGCCATGCTGTGACAAAAGATACTGTTGATACGGGCGCATTCAAAACACCGACCGTCCGGAATGTCGCTCTCACAGCACCGTATATGCACGATGGTTCAATGGACACACTCGAAGAAGTTGTAGAGTGGTATAACAAGGGAGGCCATCCTTCGAGGCATCTGAGTTCGAAAATTCGACCACTGAATCTGACGGACCAGGAACAGGCGGATCTTGTTGAGTTCATGAGAGCGTGCACGGGGCCGACTCCTCCTGTTGAAACCAGCCGCCTCCCTGCCGACGCGTGACGCGAGACGCGAGATATTTGAGATAGCTCGATGCAATGCTTGTTATCTTAAAAAACACCCTGCTCTTCAAAAAACAGTAGTTACCACGCAATAAAAACCTTTGCTCGTTTTTGTATCAGGCACTTTACTATCGGATAAGAGCGTTAAGGATAAAAATATGACTGATGAGCCCAATCCGGAGCAGCCTGTGCAGCAGATTCAACATTCATCTGCCACGGCTCGCATACCCGATGAAATTGGACGAGGTGTTTTTGCAACTGCAGTAATCGTTCTGCACGGAACTCACGAATACACCATAGATTTTGTGCAATCACTCGCTCGTCCGAATCGGGTTGCTTCACGAATCATACTCCCACCGGCAGTGGCAAATCAATTTGTACTTGCTTTGGAACAAGCACTTGAGAAATACCGAGCTTCGTTTGGTGAACTACCACACGAACCCAAGCCCCAGCAGCAGGACCAACGTCAAATGTCTGAGAAAGACACTGCTCACTCTGATATTTCACAACCCGAAGGCACCACCAGCAAAGAAACAACCACCGAAAATACCACCTCAAAAGCCCCAGCCCCTGAATCGAATTCATCAAACACAACGCAGCCTGCACCGATCGCGGACATCTACGACAACCTGAAACTTCCTGACGACATGCTTGGTGGTGTCTATGCAAATATGGCTTCAATCTCACACACTGGCAGTGAGTTCTGCTTTGACTTTATCGCACAATTCTTCCCACGATCTGCAGTGACGGCTCGAGTGTATATGGCAGCACCCCGGGTGCCCGAATTACTAAACTCATTAAAGCGATCAATAAATGCCAAATGAATGAGCTCCGAATGCCAAATAAGTAAACTCCAACCGCATACAGAGAAACTAACAAGCGTGACCGAGTGTTTCCCGGAAGTCGCTTGATATTCGAAGGCTACGCGACGACACAACGCACACTCCCTTGACTCAATATTTTCTGTCTACGCAATTTCAATCGGACTTCGATTGCTCTCTTTTACAAGTGAGTCATGATTCTCTAGCAAATAATCCACTGCGCGAGCAAAAGCAGGAACGTCATTGAGACTCAGGACTGTTGATTCCAAGTTAGCGATCTTCATCCTTCTCTGCATTCGCCCACGAAAATCAGGATCATCAATCATCCGGCAACAGACATCAAGAAAATCTGCTTCATTTCTAGTGATCAATTCTTCAAGCCCGACTTTGTTCAAAAGATAAGCCGTTGACAGATTATAAAACCGATTGCCAGCCAGCGTCACAACCGGCAACCTTAGGGTCAGCAGATCAACGGCAGTGTTGTATCCTCCAAAAGGATGTGCATCAATTGCAAAGTGTGCTTTTTCTAGGGACTGCATGTATCGCTGAAATTCAAAGTTTGGCATTACAACCGTCTGCTCTGATCCAAGTATGTTTTCAACAGCTCGCTTGAGCGGCACATACCCATTACCGAGTACCGCCCCGCCTGGGAAAAAGTGGAACTTGACCGGCGTTTTCACTCTTTCCGAGATAACTTTGAGGCGACTGAGATGATCGCTATTTATTTTTTGACCACTCCAAGTGCAATTGATGATGACAGCATTGTCATCAAGCGTTGGGTATTCCAATTTGTACTCAAGCGGCACTGGCGCCTGCGCACACCCAGGAATTAAAACAAGACGCTCGGAATAATGTTCACTCGCACGGTCAACAACTTCAGTGTCTTGACCACCAATCCAGTAGTCAATTTTTGCTCCAAACGTACTCACCGGATGCCCATAATTGCTTATCTGAATTGGCGCAATACGCATGTTTGCGAGAATAATGCTCTCGATACTCATTCCAATATCTGGAAAATACGCCATCGCAAAATCATTCGGGTCGACAGACGACAGGTCGTCTGCTTTTTCTGAGGCGTTGTAATACCGGACTTCACTAAAAACTTCTGTATCAAGGTCCTCCCGAGGTCGTCCCAGATGCACAAGTACAAGTTCGTGTTCTTTTGCCAACTCTCTTACGAACGGATGCTGTGACCGATAGACACTCTGACGAGGAAACCACATCGACGAGAGAACACCTATTTTCTTTGGTTTTGGCGTATTGACAACTTGCTTGCTGCAAAGAGGTGTTGCTTGAAACAGTCGATTAATACGCTGCTTTACTAAATAATCTTTTTCGTTATCGATGTACGTTGCACCAAAATATGCATGATGAGTGAATGAGTTGATTCCAATTAAGCGATCGTCTTCGAATGTAATATGCTCACGTAGATGGGCAAGAGTCTCTGGATCAGATGGACCGGTACGGTACATTTCAAGAAAACAAAAGTACCACTGGGTTGCTAACTGAGGACTGGTTGCAAAAAGTAATCGGCGATCAATTTTGACACGATTTCGACCAGAGTAGAGAGATAGTAATTTCGTGTAATTTCGTTACTGCCTTAAAAGCACCTGGACAAATGGGTCTGTTGTTCGGAAATCGCTCATTGCAACGACATTCCCAATCACCGCATTGAGGTCAATAAATTTTGCCGCATACTGCTCCGGAAAAGTAAATTCTTCTTACGTCATGTAATAGAGAAACTGCTTCACAAAGCGATTGATTGCCGCCTGACTTTCATCTTCGAGGTGATAGTACGTCACATCTCGAAAGTGTGTCAAAACAGCTAGAAACTGTGCTGACATCTGCGTGTACTCACCAGCATGATAGTGCTGCACAAGCCTCGCTTCATCAAAATTTAGAAGTGGGCTACGTGCCGCAGGCACACCTTCGACATTCTGCTGATGAGGACCCGGCTCCTGAGAATTCTCTGGCACCCCTTGGCTGTTTCCCGACAACGATGACATACATTCCTCCGCATCTAACCCTCTGTCCAAGAGCACAAACCAAGAGCACAAATCATCTTGGAAAAGTGGACTTTACCACAACCGTTGCCACGTTGCGACCTGCGCTCACACGTCATGACAAACTTAAGAAAGCAAGCATTTCTGTCGCCTTGTGCCAGAGTGTCCAACCGGCAATACCAAAAAAACCAATTGCCGAGCACCACAGCAGTACGTCCCAACTCTTTCCGGGCGTTAACCGCTCATCGATATCTCGATACCGAAAATACAGCACAGCAACCGCGAGTGCGCCAAGCATCAATGCTTGGGCTACACCACTTGCCAGAACCATTGCAACTGGAGCACGAAAGAGAAACGCCATTGCTAATGCAGCAAGTACCCAGACGACACATGTAACCCGTACTGCATTTCGACGAGAATCCTCATCACCTTTCAAGAGGCCGGCAAGAACCAGGCCGTCGGCGACCATTCGAGAGTTACCAGCAGCCGCAACAAAAAAAGTCGAATAAAGAACTGCAAATGCACCAAGCAGGAAGACCTGTTGTACCCATGCACCAAAAATTGGCACATACATCTGTCCGAGTGTACGAACCATTTCATGACCAGATGGAACAAGCCCCAACCGCCCCAACGTGGCAGCGCCAAGTATGTAGAAAAATACTGTCACCATCGTATACACGACCATTGAGGCCCATGCGTCGAGTTGCATGATACGCATCCAACCCTTTGCGTTATGAGCCCATCCATCAGTAAGAGATCGTGAACCGACTGATTTCCCATACCCTTTCTCCAAGCACCAGTAGGGATACACCATGAGTTCAGCTGCACCCACGCCGATGATCCCAAGTGCCGCCAGCGCTACTGAAAAGCCGCCGTGATTCCCGTCAAATGAGGGTGTCAGCCCCGAAACCAACTCCTCACCCGTCACAGCCCAGCTGGCGTCAAACTGCAGCATCACCACTGCCAGAAACGTAAATATTGTGAACGCAAGCACAAGAACGAGTGCGAACTTTTCAATAAGCCCATATCGCCCACTCGCAAGCATTATACCTGTCACAAGTGTCATCAGAATTGAGTAGATCGAGGCGTCATGTGGAAACTGAAGCTGCTCGGACTGCAATCGTAATGTTTCAAGTTTTTTCTTAGCGGCAACCCAATCTTCTGAGCCCTGACGTTTTTGAAGTGCCATGTCAACTTCTGCCGCAGCAAGTTCTGCGTGCAGGTCGCCTGAAACTCGACCAGCCGTTGTAAGCGGCATCGCCGCAGCAAGCGATTGCCCAACACCAGCAAGAATGCCTCCCTGCTGGACGACAATAAGAATCATCATCACTGCCCAACACCAGTAGATCCAACCTCGGCCGCCAAGCCTTGGACCAGGAACACGGTCAAACGAAGCAAGCGGAGTACGTCCCCACGTAATCGCATTGCGGCCAATCTCGACCTGCACGGCCACCTTCACAGCACAGCCAAGGATAATGAGCCACAACAAGCCAAATCCGACCTTTGCGCCAACTACTGTCGTTGCAATAAGCTCACCACTACCAACAATTGAACTTGCAAGAATGATGCCCGGCCCAAGGGCTGCAATTGTCTTCCAGAAAGTCCTCGGTGGTGGAGAGTACTCCGTACTATCTTCCGTTACATCCACGCCTTCTGCATCACTCACACGAGACCTCTTTTCGACTTACATTCCAAAAAACAAGGCTACCCCTTATGAGCATCTAAAAACATATGACGTGTCCTCTTGACCCAATGATAATTTAAATCAATGTGTTCAAATGGTGAACAGAAACTTCCCCAAAACAAAGTAGAAGACTTTATTGAACGAGGAGCGTCACGAAGTGCTCCTGTTCGAACGCAATATTCCCGGTGTAAAGGATCTGTTTTTATGCAGAAACAAGCAGCTCGCTTGAAAAAAATTGATTCACACGAGTTCTCAACTATCGACGCAAACCGTGCTCTGGATCTTGTTGTTGCCCTTATGAAAATCCCGGGGCCAAGCTGCCACGAAGCCAAGATTGCTCAATATGTCCGTCGACGGCTTACTGCCGCTGGCATTCCAGCATCAGCAATCTCAACAGATAACGCACACAAAAAATCACCAGCCGGGGGCAGCACTGGAAACCTCATTGTCAAACTTCCTGGTACGCTGCGGGCGCCTCGAAGAATGCTCATGGCGCACCTTGACACCGTTCCACTTTGCGTGGGGTGCAGACCCATACAACGTGGGGACTCATATATCTCGGGCAATCCAAGGAGTGCTCTTGGCGCTGACAACAGGTCGGGAGTTGCAGCGGTACTCAATGCTATTCTTGAAATCAAACGAAAAAAGATCCCTCATCCACCTCTGACCCTACTCTTTACCGTCCAAGAAGAACTCGGGCTCTTTGGCAGCCGATTCGTCAATGTAGGAAAGCTCGGGAAACCCAAACTTGCATGGAACTGGGATGGCCGCGGACCACATAGAATTACACATGCAGCTATTGGCGGCAGAACTCTTTCAATCACATTTCATGGCATAGCGAGTCATGCTGGCGGGGCCGCTGACCGGGGAGTCAGTGCCATAGCACTCGCAGGACTGGCCATTCAAGATCTGGTAAGTGGGGGCTGGCATGGAGAGTTTCTTCGTGGTGGAAAAGTTGGAACATGTAACCTCGCAACAATTCACGGCGGTGACGCTACGAATGTTGTCACTGATCGCGTCGATATTGAAGGCGAATGTCGCAGTTTTGACCGCCGACTCCTTGACCGTATAGCCCGTGAAGTCGAGCGATCCTGCCAAAGAGCCGTTCGCTCTTTAAAAAATAGTCAGGGCCAGCGAGGCTCTGTTACATTTCATACCGATGTTGAATACGAGCCTTTTTCAATCCCAAAGAATGCACCCTCTGTGAAGGCAGCCGAAGCTACGATTCGAGAACTCGGCATGAAGCCGGAACTACTTACCACGCAGGGCGCACTCGATTCAAACTGGCTCAACGCCCGTGGTATTCCTGTGGCAACCCTTGGAGCCGGACAGGTCGCAGGCCACTCGTTGAACGAAAGATTGGATATCGAACAGTTTCTTACTGGCTGTAAAGTCGCACTTCAGCTCGCAACGTCACCACAGCTCTACGCTTGATTTTCAGACGCATGATCTCCAGACACTAGATTTTTAGACGCTGGATCTTCGAACACTTAATCTCTGAACACTGAGAGCACCGAAATGCACAGCGGACATGGTTTAGTCAAAATCAGTAGAACGAAGAACCTCCACCGTCTCGAGGCAGATGGTTGCCATAAATTCTGGCAGAACTTCAGACCGTAAAAATTCTATAAGTGCGGCTGCCTTGGTTGTGGGAACTAAAACCTCGAGCCGAACACATCGTGCTCGCTGAAGTAGCGGCCCATCGGCAGACTCTCGCCCCCCGCCCTTACATTCCGTGATCGTATATCCGGTAACACCTCGCTCAAAAAACTCTTCGATAAGATGCTCCGCGACTGCGGATGGTGCCATAATCGTCAACCGCTTCATCTGACCTAATGTGCGTTTACGAGTGGACAGTACGCTATCTGACATTGGAATTAACGAGTCAAGCCCCCGTACATCGAACCCAAGTCCTTCAAGTTCAAATGCCTCTCGCATTTCTTCTAGTTTTCCCAAGACGCTATCATCAACGAGCTGAACACCAGAAAGATCAATAATCAGATTCCGTTTCTGAACAAGGCCAACTTGCTCGATCTGTCGTCGAAATGGAATCCAGTTACTAAAAACAGCAGAATCCCGAGCACGGATAAGACTTGTATTGTCTGAGACATCTTCAACTTCTAGATAAGGCTTAAAAAGTGACCGAAGTGGAACACCGTTCGCCAAGTGAAGTGATACTTTCAGAACCACCCCAATCAACACACCCACAAGCAGGTCGGTGACGACGACCATCACCATGGTTGTGACAAAAATCGCAAGTTGTTCACGGCCAATGCGATAGATGTGAATAAACTCAGTGGGGTGAGTGAGGCGGAAGCCCGTGTACACAAGCATGGCAGCCAGGGCAGCCAAAGGAATAAGGTGAAGAAATGTCGGAATAATTGCGACGCATAGCAACAGGAAAATTGCATGCCAGAAATTAGCAAACCGTGTCTTCCCGCCGTTATCGATATTCGCTTTAGACCGAACGATTTCTGAAATCATCGGTAAGCCACCGAGCAAAGAAGCGAACAGATTGCCAACCCCAATCGCAAACAAATCTCTATCCATACTGCTACGGCGCTTCCATGGATCAACAGCGTCTATCGCCTTCGCACTCAGCACAGATTCAAGGCTACCGATACAGAAAAAAATAATTGCCCACTTCCAAGCCCTTGGGTCAGCGAGTACTGCAAAGTTCGGGAAGGTAATATCTCGAAACATCCCAAAAATCTGTTTTGGCATGCTGACAAGAAACTGCTCGCCCAGTTGATATTCATGGCCCTGCAAGTAGTACGAGTGCTCATGCAACAAATCAAACCCGTATCCTGCGGGCATGGCTACGAGCAATACTACAACTGGCGCAGGCACACTACATAAAATCGGCCACGGGCGAGTGCACGTCGGCCATGCAAACATAATAACGAGACTCACGATGCCGATGCCAGCAATTGCAGGATTTGCCTCGGCAAGGAGATGTGGAAGATCTGCCAGAATTTCTAGTGGTTCACCTGATGCACTGACACCTAACGCAATTGGAAGTTGCTTAATACAAATAATGATACCGATTCCAGCAAGCATTCCGTGCACTACCGAAATCGGAAAAAACTCTCCGAGTATTCCCGCTCGAAATGCTGCAAACACAATCTGAAGAATGGCTGCTGCAAAGCCAATTGCCAAAGCAGCACGATATGCCTGCTGATCAATGGGAGCCCAACCACCACTCATTCCATCGCCACTAAACTCTGACACACAGCCAGCCAAAACCACAATCAGTCCAGCAGCAGGGCCCTTGATAGTAAGCTCACTGTTTGTCAGCAGTGGCGTAACAATGCCTCCAATAATAGCTGTAAAGACACCAGCAATTGGCGGATAACCGCAAGCAAGCGAGATACCGAGGCACAACGGAAGGGCAATCAGGAAAACAAGAAATCCAGAGCGAATATCGTCACGGGCGTACTCAAAAAAACCGGCAAGATTACCGCGCGGGACTGAAAGCTTTGATTCACTTGATGACATGGACGACTCTTGAATGATCTACTGCGTGAGAAAAACTCTCACGTCGTAGTTCAACTCTACGTAAAAACACCGTGATTTACATGCCATATGGAAAATCAGCGTCTTCAGTAAGCCCACTGGCCCGAATTGATCCAATAGCTTTTCCATATTCAAGCAAAAGTCGGTTCGCAAATGTGATTCGCTTACGTAGCCATGCGTCCCGCTCATTGACTGGTTCTTCACCGAGCAACATATCGGCAGCATCTTGAATAAGAATATGTTCCGGAATGATGAGGAGCCGATTATTCTTGTACCCACTCATCCTGAGTTCACTTATTGGATAACTACCACCGCGAGCTGCCGACGCCCCAACAAGAAGTGCTGGCTTATGCCCGACTTCCCTCTGGCCCGCGAAGAGTAAAAGATTTTTTAGACCAGGCGGCACCATACCTGCCCACTCAGGTGTGACAAAAACAAAGGCATGTGCCTGCTGCATTCGCTCCCGAAATGGCTCCCATAAGCCAGCTAAAGGGCTCGATTTCTGCCAGACGCTTTCATCCCAGAGCGGCAAGGGATTCCCAGACAAAGAGAACGAGTCTACGACTAGCGTTGGATCAATTCGGAGAAGGTCGTTCCCAACAAATTCAGCCACTCGCTCAGACTGGCTCTCTTGACGATGACTCCCAGATACAATCATTACCTTCATATCAATTTCCTTAAGACTACCTACCGCCAACGCTTCTTGGCTGCAATGAGAAAATACTAAGAATTATTATACATGGTCAAAGCGACCTGACCGCCTGACAACAAGGCAAAAAACAGTGGCGTTCACACAGAACGAAAGCAATACATTAACTCAAGGAAACTGATTTGACACACCTCACAACAAAGCGCGAAGCAAACTTTTTCATGATTACACTCGTCTGATTTTTCTCGAATTCCTGATCACTCCTATCAGTCGAACAACCGAAAAGTCACCCCCGACAACCGTTCTTAGCGGAAACGGTGAGTACCGCGAACCCTTTACAATCTCACCTAGTGTTACTATCAACAAAGTATCACGAGTCGTTGCGACGTGGCAGGTAGATACGAAACAAAGGAGTGTTTTCAACGACTTTGAAAAATCTATGTGGAGTTGGGAAGTAGCAATTGATA
>CAJXFK010000095.1 GCA_913052575.1 uncultured Planctomycetaceae bacterium | reverse complement strand
TTGCATTGGGGTGCGCCTGGTATATCGGTATGAACTCAGCACCAAAGCCGAGACCGATCATGGCAACTTGTACGGGGTCCGACATTTTCCCTCCGTCTTTCAGTAGTCATGACTAAATAGTATCAATTCCTGAATAATAAAGGATAGCGGTCACAATTCTGCAGACAATGCAATATTGCGCATTCAGACTAAGCTATTTCACCATCGACACCACCTGTTTCTTGCTAAACTTTGTACCATGAAACGATCTGTCGCTCTGGTTATTGAAACGAGCAATGAGTACGCCCGTGGACTCCTTCGCGGTATTCTCCGATACCAGCAGGAGCATGAAAAGTGGACCATCGATTTGCCCGAGCAACATCGTGGAGCCGATCCGCCTCGATGGCTCCGCACCTATTCAGGGCATGGGATCATCGCACGAATTGAAACCAAATCGATTGCTCGAGCAGTCCGAGCCACTCAGCTACCAGCTGTCGATGTGAGTTCTGCACGAGAGGTGCCAAACATACCTTGGGTCGAAACGGATGACACGAAGATCGCACAACTGGCCGTCCGACACTTTCTTGAAAAGGGATTTCGGCATCTCGCTTTTTGTGGTGAAGTTTCATTTAATTGGTCTAGTTGGCGTCGCGATGCATTCGTGGCCGAGGCGAAACGAGCTGGAATCAACGCTCTGGTTTTTGATGTGGGTGATGAGACAACTGGCACGACTTGGCCACATACTCGTCGGCGACTTATGCGTTGGCTTGTCGAACTACCCGAGCCATGTGGCTTGATGGCAGCCTATGATTCACTTGCTCGCCGCTTGGTCGACTTATGCGTGCAAGCCTCGCGACCAATTCCCGAATCAATTGCTATTCTCGGAGTCGATGATGACCCATTGTTATGCCAGCTGGCCACACCTCCACTTTCCAGTATCATCCCTGACTCAGAAGGTGCTGGTTACGCAGCCGCCGAACAACTTGACGCCATCATGTCCGGCAAGAAGATTCAACGTCTCAAAACTCTTCTGCCGCCGTTGGGCATCGCAACTCGTCAGTCTACCGATACACTTGCCGTCGACGATCAGAACGTGTCTAAAGCAGCACACTATATTTTGGCTCATGCCTGTGATGGAATCCAGGTTGGAGATGTAGTCGAGCAGACAAAGCTCACTCGGCGCACTCTTGAGACACGATTCAAAAAAGTACTCAATAAAACACCCCATGAATTGATCACAATCACACGGCTATCGAAAGCAGAACGACTTCTTCGTGAAACCGCCCTGACTCTTGATCAAATTGCAGGCCGTTGCGGATTGGAATACCCGGAATACCTCAGTGTCCTCTTTCGAAAACACCGGAATATGACGCCTGGTGAATTTCGGCAACAACGCCGACAATAAGAATCCGCCTTCCGAATCGCCATAAACAAATACCAACAATGTTCAGGCGTCACGCAGTCAGCCTTCAACCGTGCTTGTAGCCGGCTGTGATTCTTTCGATGTTCTGTCACCTTTATCCCAGAACAACAACGTGAATGCCACCATGACGCCGAGTGCAAACAAGGCTGGCACATACCACAGTTGGGACCAGTTCACCACGTCATCGGCTGAAGTGCATTTGCCCATCCACCACCCAAACGCTTGAGCGCCGATTCCAAGCCCAAAGCCTTGAGTAAGCATCACGATCAGTGATTGAGCCTGACCGCGGACTTCAGGCTTCGCCTTCTTGTCCGTATAGATCATTCCAGTCACAAAGAAGAAGTCGTAACAGATTCCATGCAGCAGGATACCAACAAAGATTGGTGCAGTGAGCAGCGGACCAGCCTGCCCAAAAGCAAAGCCCCAAAGCCCATAACGAAGTGCCCACGCCAACATGCCAATGGCCAGCATTTTCTTTACACCCAGTCGAGCAAAACAGAATGGCATGACAAGCATGAAGATAATTTCACTCATCTGCCCAGTACTCATGGCGCCTGTAGTAGAACCGAACAACTTCACTCCCATTGCATCAACAAATCCATACCCTTTTGCGTAGTACCCGGCCAATGGAATACAAACCAGAAAAGACGCAACTGCAAAGATGAAGAATGATTTGTCTTTCAGTAGCGCCCATGCATCGATGCCAAGGACTTTCGATACAGAAATCGGCTCCCCCTTGGCAGGCGGAGTTGTTTTGGGAAGGGTTAGGCAGTAGACACCCAGAATTGCAGAAGCGATTGCTGCAGCATGAAAAATATGAGGAGAATTATCTGAATATTGAATCGTGCTCATCACCGTATCGAATGTTTGCTGCGCCGCACTGCTCGCCACCCCATTGCTTCCAGCAGCCGCTTTTGACTGCTCAAGTTGTGCTGTCGCTTGACTGATAATGTTGCCTTCGCCGTTGAAAAAACGACACCCCCACATCGCCCAGTTACCAACAATCCAACCAATCGTTCCAAGCACTCGGACAGCTGGGAAATCTTTTTCACTGTTAGCAAGATGCTTAAATGACAAGCTTGCTGTAAGTCCCAAGGTCGGCATGAAACACAGCATATAGGCAAGGAGGCACAGGATCATGGGCTGTGTGAACTGACTTAGAAAACTGTCCGGGGCACCTGCACTGGCAAGCGTGGGCGCAAGCCAGAGGAGGCCAGCGCCAACAATATTCAAAATCGCGAGTACATGCTCCGTATTCATCAAACGATCACAGATCAGACCGAGTGTGAGGGGTGCAAGAATTGCAGCAATCGGCGCGACTGTATAGGCAGCAGCATCGAAGGATCCACCGGGACCTATCTCCGTCATACCTGCATCGTTCAGAAATCCATACATTGCTACATACCAAGATCCCCAGACAAAAAACTGTAAAAACATCATGACACCCAAACGTGTCATTGGCAGTCGAACTGGTGGAGATGTTTTTATTGAATCGCTCATAGCAGAACCTTTTAAGAAATTTATCTTGTTCGAGATTCACACACTCACTGTGGAAACACAATCTTGATTTCACCCCCGCACGGGTGAGCATACGTTGAACAGGCATGCCCGCCAATCACTATCACCGATACCACTCGTTGCTCGTAGAACCAATTTAACCCAGCTTTTACTTGCGAATAGCATCAAAAATGGCAAAATAGAGGAGTTCTTCTGAATCACTGCCATAGGGGGCCGTATGCACGCTCGGACAAAAGAAACTCAGTCAAATCCAATTTACCGGGGTCCTCTTCCACACATTTCGACCATTGAGAGAATACCCGTCACCGTGTACGACGAGTCCGGAGACGCCAACCGAGCAATAGCTCGTGAAATAGCTGCGCTTATTCGTACTCGTTCTGGCAAAAACCAAAAAACTGTGCTCGGTCTTGCAACTGGTAGCACCCCAGTCGGAATTTACGACGAACTCATTCGGCTCCACACCGAAGAACAGCTCTCGTTTAAACATGTCATTACATTTAATCTCGATGAATACTGGCCGATGGAGCCAGACGCTCTGCAAAGCTATCACCGGTTCATGCGAGAACACCTGTTTGATCACATTGATATTTTGCCCGAGAATATTCATATCCCAAATGGACAGCTAAGCCGTAGAGACGTTACCTCTGCATGTGAAGAATACGAAGACAAAATACGTGAAGTAGGTGGTATCGATTTACAACTTCTTGGGATTGGCCGGACTGGGCACATTGGATTCAATGAACCTGGAAGCAGTCTCGAGAGTCGGACACGACTCATCACACTCGACAGCGTCACCCGAGCCGATGCCGCAAGTGACTTCTTTGGTGAATGGAATGTTCCAAGACAAGCTATCACAATGGGAGTTGGATCAATTCTTGATGCTCGCCGAGTTGTCTTACTTGCCTTCGGAGAGCATAAAGCACCAATTGTTCGTCAAGCCGTCGAAGACATTCCAAACAGCCACGTATCTGCAAGTTCTCTTCAGCAACACCCTGACGCCAAGTTTGTTCTTGACCGTGCAGCCGCAGCAAAACTGACTCGTTTTGAGTCTCCTTGGCTGGTTGCTCCGCTAGAAGCAATTGGATTGACATGGAGTGATAGCCTTACTCAAAAGGCTCTCATCTGGCTTTCATTAAAACTTGGAAAGCCAATTTTAAAAATCACTGACGAAGACTACAACGAGCACGGACTTCAAGATCTTTTATCAAAACGCGGCCGATCTTATGACATCAACATTGAGGTCTTCCGGACGTTACAGGACACAATTACCGGGTGGCCGGGTGGCAAGCCCGACGAGAACCGAAAAATTCGTGGCTTATCTGATTCAATAACATCGAAAGAGTTTCCAAAGCGTGTCGTTGTCTTCAGCCCACATCCAGACGACGATGTCATCAGTATGGGAGGCACCTTCATTCGACTTTGCGAACAGGGGCACGAAGTACATGTGGCCTATCAGACGAGTGGAAACATTGCTGTCTGGGATGAAACAGCTGATGCTCATGTAGATTTTGTTGAGGCGTTCTGCCAAGCCTTTGATGTCGGAAAGAAAACCACTGAGATTGCTGAAAAGATAAGGCATTTCCTTCGCACAAAACCAGCAGGCACCGTAGACATTCCCGAACTCCAACATGTGAAGGGACTCATCCGTCGTAGTGAGGCTAGAGCAGGTGCGCGTCACTCTGGCGTTCAACCAGAACGAATTCATTTCCTTGACTTACCCTTCTACGAAACTGGCCGCGTTCGAAAAAAACCAATTGGTCCAGATGACATTCGCATTACTGCAGATCTGCTTGAGGCGATCAAACCACATCAAATTTATGCAGCTGGTGATCTCTCCGACCCACACGGCACCCATCGTGTCTGCCTGAGTGCGGTCTTCCAGGCAATGGAAAGGCTTGCCGATCAAGAGTGGGCTCAAGCCTGTGAGGTTTGGCTCTATCGTGGTGCTTGGCAAGAATGGGAACCACATGAAATTGATATGGCTGTTCCACTATCTCCTGAAGAGGTTGAACGGAAGAGAATGGCAATATTTAAACACGAGAGCCAAAAAGACCGTGCACTTTTTCCAGGACCAACAGACTCTCGAGAATTCTGGCAGCGAGCAGAGGATCGAAATCGAGAAACTGCTCGGCTCTACGACAAACTCGGATTACCAGAATATGAAGCAATTGAGGGTTTTGTGCTCCATCGTTAGATGATTGTTAAAATTCTATATGACAGGAATTTTTTCCGGTCGATATATTTTGAATCAACTGTTGGCTTTTCCGTACGAAGGCCTCAGTCACCCGTTGTTGACGAATAGCTTTTGCGATTAGCTAAGTCGTGACCTTTTGGCCGGACCCAAAAAATTGAATGGGTCATTGGTAGCCTGTCAGGACGACTCTGACTGAAATCTACGAACGTGCTTATGAAAATGATTTGGGTGCCACAGGCTGCCCACCGTTGGCAGCACTCTTGTCAGCAGCAAAAATCACTTCAAAGGTTCTGGCTGCATCAGTAAAACTTGTTAGAGGCATTTCTTCACCGCGATCAAGTGCATTAAAAAATGCTTGAAACTGACTCTGATACGGATGATCACTCACATCACCGGAGTCACACATTTTCATTGTTAATCGATGCCAGGCATTCCGTTCTTTGGATAGCTTCATGGAGGTAAAGCGATCATCCAAAATGCTTCCCTCACTTCCAACAAGATGGGTATGGAAATAGTAAGGCTGCAAACAATCAACAATAGCTGCTGTCTTCCCAAGAGCACCGTTTGCAAATTTCACAAGCGTCACGCTTGACGTGTCGTATTCATATGGATCGAACGTAGGACTTGCTGTCTTGGTGCTCATGCTTGTCACACTTTCAACGGATTGATCTCCCATCATCATGAGAAGCGCATCCAGAGCATGACAACCAGCCGTTAAAAGAGCACTTCCGCCATTACTTTTTCCCGTATTCCAACGGAACTGACCATACCAGGGTCCAATACCATGATAGTAATCAATTTCACCGTAATGCAGCTGCCCGAGCAATCCGTTTTCAAGCAACTCTTTTGTAACCTGCAGTTGTTCAGAATATCGAAGTTCAAAACAGACACAGCCAAAAACACCATTTGTTTTTGCAGCCTTTAAAATACTAGATACTTCTTCAGGCGAGTTCGCCATCGGCTTTTCCAGAATGATATGTTTTTTGGCATCTGCTGCAGCAATGGCTTGCTCGGCATGCTTACTTGGCAAACCAGTAATATCGATGACATCAATTGATGGGTCGGCGAGCATGGAATGCAGGTCTTGATAGACACGTAGAGGGCCACCGTGTTCGGCGGTCAACTCGGCAGCATCAAGTTTACGTGTCGAACAAACAGCTGTAACCTGACCTTGGTCGGTAGCATTTATTGCCTCAATATGAGCCGTCGCCGCCCAGCCATACCCAACAACACCGACATTATATTTTTTTGTCATGAAAGAGATTCTCCCCTAAAGGTTCCAGCAATAGTCTTCACCATAACAGGTAGAAACTCAAGGGCGTCAAAAGCACCCTAGGGCAACTCTTCAATAACCAGGTCTTTGAATCGCACTTCTGCCACACCGTTCCCATGAATTTGCAAACCAATAATTCCGTCACTCGGCAAGCCTGATTCAACCTCGGTATAGTCAACGGTCTGAATGCCATCGACCCACAATTCAATGTGATTTCCTCTGGCTCGAATCCGGTAATCGTGCCACTCATCTTCTTGAGAGTCTCCCTCAAGAAATGATTCGGGAGGGCGTGCAAGAAACTTCTTACGTCTCGACTCATCATACAAAGCCCCATCGTGACCAGCACCAAAGTCAGCCTGATACCCAGCTACCTCATGACTGTCCCGAACTCTTTCACTTCGAAACTGAATACCTGAGTTGATGAACCCTTTGGTGCCACTGAGTTTTATCCGTAGCTTCAAATCAAAATTTGTAAAGCGATTGGTTGTACAGAGAAAATTATTTCGCTCTTGTTTCTTCGATAAAGAACCACCAACTATTTCCTTGTTTTCGATACGCCATACGTCATTGATATCGCCTTCCCATCCATCAAAAGTTGTCCCATTAAACAGGCTGTCTGCAGCGAGCCCAGGAACAACGACCATGGCGCAAACAAAAGCATACAATGAACAATTGATACTGATCCTACAATGCTGCCTGCGAGAAATTCTGACCATTGCTAGCCCACTCCTCTGTTGGTCTCATAGTGATGAAAGAGCACCTGCGTGCCAGCCTCACCGTAGCCTAGTTTCTCTAATAATTCATACAGTTTCTGAGCCACTTCAAGACCAGGAAGACGTAACCCCTGAAGATCTGCTTCTTCTTGAGCGAGGCGAATGTCTTTTACAAGATGACGTACAAGAAAACCAGGTTTGAAATCTTCATTGAGCGCACGTGGAGCTAGGTTTGTCAGGCCCCAACTACCCGCAGCACCGGCACGTATCACATCCTGAACTGCTGATGGGTCCAGATTACTGGCTTTTGCCACAGCAAGAGCTTCACACCAAGCCACCATACCAATTGCCACCGCAATCTGATTCGATAGCTTACACCGCTGACCACTACCAGCAGGACCGAGACGTGTGACCGATTGGCCCATTTGCTGAAGGAGTGGCTCTCCCCGATGAAATGCCTCCTCTTCTCCACCAACCATGACCACAAGGCTCTTGTTTCGCGCACCTACATCACCACCTGAAACCGGTGCATCAAGGGCTTCTATATTTCGCTCTCTTGCTACGCTTGAGATACGCTCTGCCAGACGAGGACTTGAAGTTGTCATGTCGATAAGAAGACTCCCTGACTTTGCGGCGGCAATGACACCCCCACCAGCCGTCTTCCCAAAGTACACCTGCTCAACGTCCGATGGGAGGCCAAGCATTGTGATCAACACATCGGCAGCATTGGCTGCCGATTCAGGCGTATCGTGCCATATTGCTCCTCGCTCGAGTAACGCCTCAGCTTTCTCACGAGTTCGATTGTGAACATGAAGTGGATGACCATTCGTAATTAAATGGTTCGCCATACTGGAACCCATGATACCGGTTCCAATAAAAGCGATTGAGCAAGGTAACAATGGCATCAGCATATACTCATAAAGATACGACTCTCACAGATTCGAGCATGATACATCAAAGTGAAATGACATATGAAAATTATTCGTTTTTTTAAACAAAACAAAGAAGCTTTCGGCAACCTGCATGACGACAACCATGTCACACTTCTCGAAGGAGATATCGCATCTGGTTTTTCTGACACCGGCGCACTGGCGACTGTTGGAAAAATCTTAGCCCCTATTATACCTAGCGATATTCTTTGCATTGGCCTTAACTACAAACGACATGCAACTGAAACTGGTGTTCTACCGCCTGAACATCCTATTCTTTTTCTTAAAAATACCGGCTCACTTCAGCACCCCGGAGGCCCAGTCATACTTCCACGAAAACTGCGTAGTGAAAAAGTTGACTATGAATGTGAACTTGCAGTCGTTCTTGGGAAACGTTGCCACAACGTCAGTCGAGACGAAGCCCACCAACACATACTCGGGTATACATGCGCCAATGACATCTCAGCTCGTGACTGGCAGAAAAACGGTGGCGGTGGACAATGGTGTCGAGGCAAGACATTTGCAACGTTCTGTCCACTTGGACCCGTGATTACGACTCCAGACGAAATCAAAAACCCAAACAAATTATCTCTCAAAACAATTCTCAACGGACAGATCATGCAAGAGGGGAACACAGATGACATGATTTTTGATGTCCCCACATTGATTGAGTTCTTATCAGCCAGCACGGTCTTGAATCCTGGAACAGTCATTCTTACAGGCACACCACATGGCGTTGGGTTCGCCCGCACCCCACCCGTGTATCTTCAGCCTGGTGATGAGGTTACCGTCGAGATAGAAGGGATCGGCCGTCTCACGAATCCAGTGATCGAAGAAACCGATCACGATGTTCATGGAGACTAGAGCATCACGCTCGCCGATAATGAATCGACCTGTTTATACTGCCGATGATTTCCCACATTCTTGACCGAAGGTTCGACATATCACAATTAAAAAGGACTCGACACCTTGCAATTGTTGTGTCTCCTAAATCCTCTTATGAAGAATCCTCAGTCTTTTTATTCTTTTGACATCTGCTGCTCGCGGAGCTGAACGCATGGCCCAGACAATGACCACACCCACTGTTCAACCATTTGGAATACTTCCTGATGGACAAGAGGTCAGCCTGTTTACCTTAGAAGCTCCCGGAGGCTGGAAAGCCACAATCACAAACTACGGGGCCATTGTGACAAGCTTTTGTGTTCCTCAAAAACAGGGTGAACCAGTTGACGTTGTACTCGGATTTGAATCTCTTGACGGCTATCTCAGCGGCCATCCCTACTTTGGTGCAATATGTGGCCGAGTTGGTAATAGAATTGCAGATGGTCTTTTTTCAATACATGAAAAGTCATACAGGGTTGCTCAAAACAATGGCCAAAACCACCTTCATGGTGGTGTCGTCGGATTTGATAAAAAACTTTGGAACGCAACACCACGGCTTTCAGAAAAAGGACCTGCTCTCGATCTTGAACTCACATCACCGACTGGGGATGAAGGCTATCCTGGAACGCTCTACTCAAAAGTAACCTACACGCTTACTCCAGATGGTGAACTATGGGTTGAAATGGAGTCGACCACAGATGCTCCGACCATTGTGAATCTCGTACATCATACGTATTGGAATATTGCTGGCCAGACAACAAATAACATTGACAATCACACGCTTACAGCACATGCCGATCGATATCTTCCTCTCGATGAAGGCGGCATACCGACAGGAATAATTCGTGACGTTGATGGCACTCCTTTCGACTTTCGTCTTTCGCCTGATAATCAATCTAATCTTGGAAAGGTGATCCTGGCCCTTACTCCGTCACCGGAAGGAGCAGAAAGAGGAGGTGTTGACCATTGTCTCGTGATCAACAACTGGAAACCTGACGGGGCACTTCGGCCGGCAGTCACGCTCACTGATCCCACCAGTGGAAGATGTCTTGAAATTTTTACCGATCAACCCGGCATTCAAGTCTATACAGGCAATTATCTTGACTCATCACTCAAAGGGAAATCTGGGGTCGCCTACAAACAGCACGCGGCCATCTGTCTTGAGACCGAATGTTTTCCGGATGCTATCAATCAAACAGAATGGCATGAAGAATGGCCGTCCGGCTGCCTGAATCCTGGTGAAACCTATAAGCACACCATGGTGCATCGCTTTACTACAGGATACTAGTTTGAGTCAGTCCCTGTCAGATAACCCATCGAATCCATCCACTCAATAACTCGGTGAGGCCACGCATCAACAGGCAGGTTCTTTTCCTTCATTCCAAAACCATGCCCGCCCTTTGCAAAGACATGCACCTCACAGGGAACGCCGTGCTTCTTGCATTCAACGGCAAGAAGGAAACTTCCGCTCGCTGTCCAAGGATCATCTGCAGCATGCACGAGACACAGTGGTGGTGACGTATTTTTTACAGTGATATCCGAGAGCAGCGGCCCCTCAGTACCACGCTCAACGAGATAGGCGGGATACACGGGTATCGCAAAGCTCGGCGTTGGGTCTTCAATATCAAATTTTTTATTCATTGAATACGTGCGCTCGCTTCCATGGAGGCATGCCATGACAGTAAGGTGACCTCCTGCAGAAAAACCAAGCATTCCAATGCGATCTGGGTCAACACCCCATGCTTCTGCGTGGTGGTGAATGAGTCCAAGAGCTCGCTGTGCATCCTGAAGTGGGACATCCCTCGAAGCTGGCACGCGGTACTTAAGAAGAATTGCAGTAACTCCATGTTGAGTCAAAAATTCACAAACATCAGTACCCTCATGCTCATACGCCAAGATCTTATAACCACCGCCTGGGCAAACAAGCACTGCCGCACCATTTGGAGAATCCGGACGGTACACCGTAATGTGAGGCGAATTCACATTGGTTATCCGCAAAATTCCATTCGTCTTTGTTCGCACCTCTTCCGAAGGGTCATCCTTCTGCCCGGAAGCCGGAACACCATCTGGCCAAAGATCGAGCACAACCGGCTCTGCTGTAAGACGAGATGACAACCCAAGAAGTATCGTAATACAAAAAAAGTACAGCAGATAAGTCCTGCATGCGAGCATATTTTTTTAAACCTTTTTAAAACAAAATGAGTATCAGACGTCCGAGGCAACTATGACTTTTGCTTACTCTTCTGGTTCTTTTTTCTACCACGCCTCGGCGGATCAACGGCCGGCACCTTGAGTTCTTTTCGTAATCTATCAAGTTCTCCATGCAATTCTTTTTGTACCTTTGCATGCTCAGGTTGATCATAAACATTCTTCAGTTCCTGTGCGTCCTGCTTACGATCAATCAAGGTCCAATAATCTATATCAGGCTCATAGAAATGAAAAAGCTTGTACCTGTCTGTAACGACACCGTAATGCTTTCGAACACTATGAGCTCCCGGAAATTCATAGTAATGATAATAAAAGCTTTTTCGCCAATCACTCGGAAGTTGGCCAGCCAATAACGGAGCAAGGCTTTTCCCATGCATATCGGAAGGAATGGATTGACCAGCAGATTCAAGAAACGTTTCTGGGAAGTCAAGTATCGAAACAATTGCATCTGATGTCGTACCCGGCTGCGTCACGCCTGGCCATCGCACAATACACGGCGTTGTGAGCGACTCTTCATAAATCCACCGCTTATCAAACCAGCCATGCTCACCGAGATAAAACCCCTGGTCCGATGAAAACAAGACCATGGTATTTTCACTCAGTCCCGCTGAATCAAGATAATCAAGGAGTTTGCCGACTGCCTCGTCAACGGCTTTCACGCAACCAAGATAGTCGTGCATATACCTTTGGTAACGCCACTTCACGAGATCTTTCCCTGTGAGATTCTGTTTACGAAACTTGTCGTTACGAGGTCCATAATACACATCCCAATCCTTTTTTTGCGCATCCGAAATAGTCCGCGGTGGTTCCAGTTTTGCATCGAGTGGACGAAATGTTTTTTCGAGCGTCATATCTTGTTCATGCTCTGCTCGTCCACGACCTGAATAGTCATCAAACAGC
>CAJXFK010000094.1 GCA_913052575.1 uncultured Planctomycetaceae bacterium | reverse complement strand
CGGCTTTCTACAAATACTGTGGAAAGAAAAGTGTTCCATCTGGCACCAGACGGTTGTTATCAATCACTCGGTGCCGAAAGGTATAAAGCCCCGTCAGAATTGACGCCCGACTCGGTGAGCACAACGACGTTGTGACAAATGCATTTTCAAAATGCACGCCGTTTGAAGCAAGTGAATCAAGGTGTGGTGTTTCAGCAAACTGATGCCCCATAAAACTCATGGCATCGTAGCGATGATCATCTGAAAGAATAAACACCACGTTCCGAGGTTTTGACCCGGCTATTTTTTGCACCTGAACATCTGTAGGAACCGGAGACACGCTCACGGTACGTTCAAGCTCAGCACCAGTGACAACAACGCCCATCGCACTGCACGCCAAGGCGACCCAGCAAACCCAACACTTGATTGATACACCACGGCTGCACATACGAATTCCCTCTTCTGGAAATAAAAGACCTTGGAAATAAAAGACCTTGGAAAACTATAATACTGCACTCTGAAAAAATTCTACCAGGAACCGGTCTAATCTGCCTGCAAACCAACCGCTGGCTTCACGCCCGACGTGCTCATTGGTAACGCATAAACACCGTCGAAACATGTAATAAATAATGTTTTCCTGTCGTCACCACCAAACGTTGCGTTGATCGGTCGCGTGGGACACTCAATGGTCTCAAGAAGACGGCCTGCTGCATCCCACACCCATACGGCAGTTGCCCCTGCGCAATACACGTTGCCTTCCTGGTCGATCGTCATGCCGTCAGCACCAGGTGCATCACCATCATCCATCACTGCAAAACGTTGCTGATCACCAAGCACTCCTGGCGATACAACAGGAAATTTCTCAATCGTCTTTGGCTTGTAGCTTGCAACGTACAGTGTCTTTCCATCTGGACTCATTGTGATCCCATTTGGAGAGATGACTCCTGTTGTTGCCACACCCGTTGTGCCATCAGGCTGAATGCACACAACCTCATTTCTCCCAGTCACAGTGACATAGATAACGCCCTGACGATCAACGACGAGATCATTAGGCCGGGGAGGCTTTCCTTTTTTATCAGGATCGCCGAGTGTAAAGGTTTCCGCTGCACTGACTTCCCCTGGCTTTCTCCCCGAGAAGAGACGGACGACACCGTTGCCATTATCTGCTGCGTAGAGCTTTCCTAATTGGATGAAAAAACCAGAGTACCGTGCAGGCTCCATCGGTACATCCTGCCAGCTTTTCTTTGCCGGGTCATAACACCGAACAGCCTGCCCTTTGACATCGCTGACCACGAGCTCACCTACATCATCCCAGGCTGGACCATCAGGAAGACTAAATGAATCACCAACCCGCACGAGAGACCCATCTGAATCAACTGGTGATGTCACCGCAGGCTCTTCACCAAAAGAGAGCCCACCGAATACACACACGCATACAAGGAAAAAATATTGCGTGACGGCTCTCAACGACAAAAGACCGTATGCCTGCGAATGGTTCATATGAATCATCTTTTTCATTCCCTCGGGCTTGAACTCTGACACCAGCTTCGTCCACCAGAAATCAGTTCTCACAATCCAACGACTTACTGAGAACGTACCAAATTTTTCAGCCTGCTCATCACATGCCTAGTCCTCCTACTGACTGACAACGATACCACGCACTGAAAAAGCGAATCGTCAGGCGGCTGTCGTTCGCCATGAACGCCGCATAAAGCATGAAAGCAGCTGACGAAATACAACTCAGGGCATCAAAAAACGTCGCCAAGGTGTACCCAGCGCATCTCCTGGCTCATAAAACATCAGCCAGTCTGCTGCAGAAAAAAGCACTGGAAGATATTGCGGATCATACACACAGGCCATCAAACACTTCCCCCACCCATACCACTGTTGCGGTAAATTGTTCCTAGGGGCCTGCTAGATTACAGTTTCCACACAAGCTTTGTATCATGCATGTCATAGCACCAGAAGAAGTTCGATCTGGTTTCGAACACAATGCCGACTCTTTCCAGTCTAAAAAATTTCGAGCGATATGATGGCACTTCTTAAGACACTCATGATGGGCTGGATCACGTCATGCCCAACCGTCGTGTTGTTTTTTTTCATCACGGCGGTAGCAATACCGGCTGAACCAACACCACCACGGCCATGGACAACGACTACTCTTGAGAAGAAACTCATAGCAATTGATGGAGAACTTCAGTTGCTCGCCCATCCAAGACTGTTGAGTGGTGTAGGGCCAATAGGATATCGATCGGAGGCGCACGACACCGCCGGCCATCACGAGTGGGTCGAGGTCAGTTTTGACGATGAAAAAACAATCAATGAAATCATTCTTGTTCCATCGCTGTACAACACTCCAGACTCAACAGTCCAGTCCGATGGATTCCCAGAAGAATTTACGATCTGGGCAATCAATGACGCCAAGGGTACAAAAAGACTGCTGGCGTCTTTCACGACAGAGGATCAGGTCCTCCCGCGAAAGAGTCCTCTTTCGGTACCATGCAAACAAGCTATTGCCACGGGCGTTCGGCTTGAGACCACATCGCTTTCTCAGCGAGCCTGGGACAACCGGTACGTGTTACAGTTTTCTGAACTGCTCGTATTCTGCGGGCAGGAAAACGTGGCCCTGAACTCCACTGTCTCATACTCATCTTCAGATAACTCGCCGGAAGGGGCACGAAATCCACAATTCCTTGTGGATGGCGTCGTTCCTTACGTAATGGATGCAAACACGGGCACCCGAAGTACCGCCTTTTATACAAACGTACCGACTGATCCAACGAGTTATCTCGATAGTGACACGTGTCATATCGACATCAACCTTGGGCAGCCAACGCTTATTAATGGCGTGGGTCTCCATGCCACGGATGTGAGTGACAACGTCCCCCAAGCACACCCAAACAAATTTGGCCTGCCTCGCCACCTCCGAATTCTTGGAGCGAATACAGTTGATTTCACAGACGCCCAACCACTCACTGAATACCGTCTTCAAACCGAATTCGATGCGGGGCCGATCCTTGGACTCCAATTTCCGCCGGTAGAATGCCAATTCATCCGACTGATTATTCTCGAACCAGATCAGGTGCTTGGTGACACTCTGGGTTGCATTGGGCTTGCAGAGATCGAATGCCTTAGTGAAGGGAAAAACGTCGCGGTCTCAAGTGAAGTCACAACGAACCTGAAACCAGAACTAATTGCTCGCAGAGACCGCCTCCCGGCAATTACCGATGGCAATAATTACTACGGAGCGATACTGCCCACTCGAGTCTGGCTGCGACAACTTGCTCGTCGCCATGATCTCGAAACCCAACGCCCCATCATCCGGGCCGCACTCACGACGGCATATCAGGGGCAAAGAGCAACGCTGGAAAGCCTCTTTTGGCTCAGCTGCCTGCTTGCCGCCATCATAGTGGCAATTGTCTTTGCACAAAGATTTTTAAAGCAACGAACCATATATAGAACCCGTGAACAGATTGCTGCTGACCTCCACGACGAACTCGGTGCAAATCTCCATGCAATATCTCTCTGCAGTGACCTTGCGAACACAAAAATTCATGACCCAGAACAGCTCTCACCACTCTTTCAAAGAATCCGAGACCTGGCACACCGAAGCGGGACAGCGGCAAAGTCATGCGTCAATCTTCTCGAATCAGAGGGGCTCTACGAAGGTCTCGAGGCTGATATAAAACGCATTTCAGAGCGGTTACTCAACGACATAGACTACAACGTCCACATTACCGGAGAAGAAAACCTTACATCGCTCGATCCTAAAACCCAGATTGGTGTAGCACTTTTTTTCAAAGAATGCCTTGCAAATGTCATTCGTCATTCAGGAGCCACTCATGTGTCAACCCACCTTGAGGCAAAACCTCGAACGATTGTGCTCACCGTGAGTGATAATGGCAGCGGGATTCAGACAGAGAACAATGAAACTGCGAAGACCTCACCAACTTCACTCCTTCGTCGTGCTCGCCTTCTTCGTGGCACAGTTGTCACAACCGACGTACCAGAAGGCGGAACACGCGTTACACTGCGAACAAAAATAAGGCCCCATTGGTTTTAGGAGTGCCATTTGAAATCCATGAATATGAAAGCCAGGAAGCTGAAAGTCAGGAAGAAAATTCATGAACGTCCATAAAGATACCACCGTGATTCGTATCATGGTTGTTGAAGACAATACGGAGTATCGCTCTGTCATAGCATTGGCAATAGAAGACACCTCTGACATGAGTATGACAGGGGCTTTTGGTACCACCGAGATTGCTTTGCGTACACTCAAAGACACAGCAGAGCTAGAGCGGCCTGACGTTGTATTGCTCGACCTTCGCCTCCCCGGCATGAGCGGTCTTGATGCAATACCACTGTTCCACGCCACAAGTCCGAGGACACGCATTATTGTATTGTCACAGTCCGATACACCTGAGGACATCATGCAGGCAATTTCTGCTGGCGTCTCTGGCTATCTTCTCAAAGGAGCCCGACTCGCAGAGATCACCGAAAGCATCCGTACCGTTTCTCAAGGCGGCGGCTCACTCGACAAAACCATTGCTCAGTTTATTCTGGCGAAAATGACGGCAAAAAAACCTCACAACGTAAACGACTTAACAGAACGTGAGAATGAGATCCTGATCCTACTTGGAAAAGGATGTGTGAAAAAGGAGATAGCGACGCAACTTGGTATCGGTTATTCAACCGTCGACACACACGTCTCACATATTTACAAAAAGCTTGGTGTTTCAAACGCACCGGCTGCAGTGAGCCAGGCATATCAAAAAGGCATTCTACCAAACACATAGTGTTTCACGTCACAATGCAACGGCCGATGAGGATTGATCGGGCATACACATGATTGACTCCTGGCAATCATTTTATGAGTATAAATATCTTCACTCATGCCCACCTCTATTGCTGTCAACGCAGCATTCCCTCGATCTTCCTCACGACGTCTTATGAAACAATTTTGCTGTCTCGCATTCATTGCCCACTGGATTACTTTCGGCTGCCTCTTCTGCCTTCTGAACTTCTGCTTCCTTGAATCAATAACAGCATCTGCTGGAGAAAGAACCGAACAAACGTTACTTGATGTTTTTCCGCCATCAGTTGCAACGGTGAGCAAGGACACACAAGGGCGGACATCAATTTCTCTCGACTACACGCCGAGTACGAGCCTCTGGGCTGAAGGCCTTGATGAAAAACAGGTGTTTCATGCCCAGATTCAACACGATCAGGATGAGAATAATTCCTTTACGCTTCGCGTTGGCAAAGGTGGACAGATCTATTCCCTCCGAGGACCATTCGGCGAAAGCGTGCCCCCATCTTGTACTGGCAAAGGGCCAAGCCGTTCACCATGGAACGATGAGGTCTGGCAATTCGTGACTGTATGCAGTCGATACAACGGGACAAAGGCTTTGAAACGTAGTGGCACAGTTCCAGAGAGTGCCCTCGAGGCATTGACTGCCCTTCCGTACAGGTCCACATTTTTTATTCACAATTCAGGGGCTTATATCCCTGACAGCCAGTCAATAAAAAACTTATATTGTCCGATGCTCGCTGCAAGTTCCACCGAAGATCAGCGAGCGTATCGTTCACTCACCTGGGGACTTGTGCCACAGGTGCGGACCATCCATCGCTCGCCAATCTTGTACTACAACCAGGTTCGAGATATCGGCAACGGCATCATTGAACTCACCTGGGTTGTCCATAACTTCAGCGCTCGCGAAGACATTGTTTTTGATTTTCTCAATGCACCCTGGGGTGGCACGCGGCACACGAGCCTCCCTCACCATGCCATAAGCCTGCCTGATAACACCCTCAAACCAAGAAGTTCATTTTTCACACCTGAAAAACCTGGGGGCACGGTGTCTCTACGAAAAACCGGGGGTTGGAAAATCGCAAGCGTGTCAGAAGACAATCATGCCTCGAGCCTTGCTCTCGTATTCGGCCGTGACAAACACCTCGAGGAGGAACAGGCCAAAGCAAAACGAGGTGAACCGTACTGTCAACGCGGCGGAGGTATGCTACGAGACTTTCTTGCCCATTACCCACAACTGTACGACAGCATCTGGAAAGATTGGGAGACCCGACCTGAAAACTCGTTTCGGAATTACGATGTGATTGAGATGATCCCCAACATGACGCTCCGCCCCGGCGAGAGCATCTGGTACCGCTCCTTCCTGGTCGTCAACCAACATGATAAAGCAAATAGCATCGCCCAATCACTCGTCGACGACATCGATTACGGTCTCGTTGAATTTTCTCGCTCTGATACGCCGCGAGTGCCGGTATATCTTGTAGACAGCAAGGTTGTTGAAAACCCACCGGCAGGAACCGAACCGGCAACTTATCTTTTTGCTCGACCAGTACCAGGTTCACATCCGGTATTTCTGATGGAAGACACCGCGACGGGTCAGGAAATAATTTCAACCGACCTGTACCGATTTGTTCCATCGGAACCACTTACTCTTGGCATTCCTCAAGAACATCCCAACAGCGAGTACTACAACACTGCCCGCGGCTACTCTCTCGACAAAAACCATTGCCGCTGGAAACGACTCCTCGGATTTGGCCTGACTGCAAAACCAAAAGAAAATAAGAGCCGGCTACTTTCAACAGTACTTCCGGAAAATATTTTCCCTGCACCTGACACGACCCATCTTGATCTTTGGTCAGCGGCCAGCAAATAAAACGAAGCGCTTTCGACTTATTCTAGAAAACGCAACCCGACGTGCACCTAGGCCTCGTCCGCAGCCCGAAGCATATCGTCACATCGTGGTTTCCATGCGACAATTTCCTCTGCCTCAAAGTAGATGCCAATCTCTCGGGCGGCTGACTCTGCTGAGTCTGACGCATGCACAAGATTCATCTGACGGCTTGCCGAGAAATCACCGCGGATTGTCCCCGCGGCTGCTTTCAAACCGCTTGTCGCACCGAGCATCTCACGAACCACTCGCACAACATCGAGTCCTTCATAAATCGCAGCAACAACCGGCGATGCAGTTATGAAGGATTCAAGACTTGGGTAGAACGGTTTTTCGACATGCTCAGCATAATGCTGTTTCGCAAGATCAGGCGTGACTCGGAGCATTTTCAAAGCAACGAGTTGAAGCCCCTTATCCTCAAACCGGCTCATGATCTTGGTTAAAAGGCCCCGCTCAATACAGTCAGGCTTAAACATTACGAACGTCTGGTCCATTCGTTGTACTCCAATGTGTTACTTCGAACCTTAAATACCACGGCAACGTTTCAAAACAGCTACTCATAATATTTTGTACCGTTCTCAAGGTAACTTCGCCAGCCCACCTTACTACCGCGGAATCCAACGCCCCCTGCGACCGTTTGGATGACGTTGATCCCACCTCATAATCCGCCTAGTGTCTTTGCAATTGACGTCTCTATCACTCCTTTCGATTGCTGAAGACATGCAGAATGGCTACCGACAACACACTGGACTGGCTTTTCTGGCACTGTTCTTCTTGAGTTCTCTGGCATCGAGTTCTCTGGTAGTCGCAGATGACTTGAGCACTTCAGATGTGTCTCCGGCCATTGTCGGGAGTTTCACCCGAGCAATCCAACCACTTCTGCTGAACCGTTGTGCCGCAGGGGCGTGCCATGGTGGTACGCAAGGCACGGAACCAAAACTTATCCGCGGGCCGGTCCATGGACACGTCAATCGTAAAACAACGCTCATGAATCTCGAGAGCGTTAGTTCATCCGTCATGCACAATGCAGAAGACACTCGGGCCCTTGCGTTCATTCTCGATCATCACAACATAAAAGAAAATAAACCTGTGAAGAACAAACCGCTTCTCACAGCACGCGAACAAGAATCTCTTGTCACATGGCTCGCTTCATTACCTCGCAACACATCGCCAGCCCCAGCGGGAAACATAGCGCGAAACCCAGCGGGAAACATAGCGATAGAACCAGTGCCTATGAGTCCGAATCCTGACCTTCAGACACAGCCAGTGACCCCTGCCAATTTTACACAGCCACAGCATCAGAGATCATTGGCTAAACAGCCGAATCGTCTTCGACGCCTTCTGGAGCGGGCAGAAAATCCACCCCAACTTCCACTTCCTACACTGACACCAGGATTACAACTTGAGAAATTAACTCCTGAAGAATTTCCTCTTCTTCGACTCCCATTCAAAGAGAAAAAGGGCACAGTAAAGCCAAACGAGTAGATCTCTGAACGATGCGGCCTAAACCTAAATGGGGTAAGGCTATTTGACGTAAAGTTGACTGGCCTGCGACGGAGTGAGTTAAAACTGAATGACTCCCGACTTTACATCTTCAAGAAACTTTTGATTCCCTTGAAGCAGATCAGGATGCCTGATCATGTCATCGAGTGAGAGCCAGAAATATTCCTGTACTTCGATTGGGTGCGGTACCGGACAAAAAGGATCCAGCAGGTCAGCCGTCCACCACGACAGTGCTGTGCCCCAATCCGTTACACTTTTCCAAACCTCCTCTTGGGGTGACACATCAATCGAGAGTTCTTCACGGCATTCACGAATAACAGCCTCGGACTCGCGTTCTCCTTTCTCAATATGACCACCCGGAAAACACACCATGCCACCTGCGCGGAGACTCTCTCCCCTCCGGATTGCAAGAAACAAATTTTCTCGCCGAATGATTGCAACAACCCCATAGCCCGAGGGTTTCGTGGCCACCTCCTTCTGGGACTCCAAACACATTAGGCTTATTTCCTTATAGTAAAATTTAGATCCTACTCGTCTTACCATCCAGACATTCTATACCCTGCTAAACTGCATGAGGCGCCATTCAGAGGCTCTTCGTGCAGAACGCAACCTACTACTTTTGAACAGGAATCTCACTCAATGGACACAGCGCCGACACCGGAACCGGCAAAACGACCAACACCACCGAATACCATTCCCAAGTTGTTCGGAAAACCAATGGGTGGACCTGCTGTTGTTCTCCTCGTACTCCTTGGACTGGCATTTATCACAGTGCTTTTCCGAGAACAGGCTACTGCAGCCCTCCAGATTAGCTATGACCAATTCATTCACGAGGTCGAAGCGGACAATGTGAACAATGTTGAAATAACCGGAAGCACTGTTCGGGGAACATTTAAAAGTGCCCCACCGAAAGAACGCATTGAAGCGCCTGAGGAAACCCGGCTGTTCACAGTTGAAGTCTCTCAATATCTCGTAGGTGACGGGCTCGACACTCTTCTCTTGAAGCATAACGTACGCACCACAGTCAAACAGCCAACCGACGGCACTGGTGTGCTCCTTGGCATCTATTTCCTCATTCCTCTTTTGCTCATGGGGGCATTCTATATTTCAATGCGCCGAGCACGCGACCCGCTCGGTGGCTCTGGCTTCCTTGGGAATTTCACGAAGTCACCCGCAAAACGATTTAATGCAGAAGACAAGCAGACAACGTTTGCTGATGTTGCGGGACTCGAGGGTGTTAAAGAAGACCTCAAGGAGATTGTTGAATTCCTCAAGGATCCGAAAAAATTTCAACGACTTGGTGGACGAGTCCCAAAGGGTGTGCTTTTAATGGGGCCTCCCGGCACCGGGAAAACACTTCTAGCCAGAGCCGTTGCAGGCGAAGCTGCCGTTCCATTCTTTTCAATTTCGGGAAGTGAATTTATTCAAATGTTCGTTGGTGTCGGTGCGTCACGAGTACGTGACCTCTTCAAAACTGCAAAAGAAGCTTCACCAGCAATTCTCTTCATCGATGAAATTGACGCCGTCGGACGAATCCGTGGTGCTGGACTCGGTGGTGGACATGATGAACGGGAGCAAACGCTCAATCAAATCCTCAGTGAAATGGATGGATTCAGCCCAACGGAATCGGTCATTATTCTTGCAGCGACAAACAGACCAGATGTTCTGGACCCAGCGCTCCTTCGCCCAGGACGCTTTGATCGTCACGTCACGGTCGACCGTCCCAACTTAAAAGCACGAGTCGCTTTATTTGAGGTGCATACAAAAGGTGTTCCACTTGCAGATGATGTCGACATGCAAAGGCTTGCAGAAGGTACTGTTGGCCTCACTGGTGCTGACATCCGTAATCTTGTCAATGAAGCGGCCCTCTGGGCGACCCGGCAAGATAAAGAAAAAGTTGACGCATCTGACTTCGACCACGCTCGTGACAAAATACTCATGGGACCAAAACGTGAAGAGGTTTTGGCTGGGCATGAGAAAAAAATGACTGCCTACCATGAGGCTGGACACGCCCTCGCTTCGTGGCTTCTACCTGGCGTCGACAAACTTCATAAGGTGACAATCATTCCACGCGGACGGGCTTTAGGTGTGACCCAACTCGTCCCTGAAGAAGACCGTATGAATATCGGTGAGTCTGACCTGCACAATCGCCTTGCTTTTATTCTGGCAGGGCGATCTGCAGAAAAGCTCGTTTTTGGTGAATATTCTGCGGGGGCTGAAAATGACTTGATGCAGGCGACTCGCCTTGCCCGCAAGATGGTGTCAAACTGGGGCATGAGCGAGCGAATCGGGCCACTTGCCTGCCAGACATCCAATGAGCACCCCTTCCTCGGCCGTGACGTGTACGAGCAACGCGACTTTAGCGAACATACCGCTCAGGTCGTTGATGAAGAAGTTGGTCGTATCCTCTCTGCAGCCGCGGATCGAGCCGACGTCTTGCTCGAGGAGAATCGTAAAAAACTTGACACACTCTCAGAGGAACTCATCGCTCGAGAGATGCTTGATGACAGTGAAGTTGAATCAGTAATCGGCCCATCTGCACCAAGAAGATCGACACTACAACCCGATGCAACCTGATGCGGGCCGCCCCTAGAGTCACATTTCTGGAATATTCAATTCTTCTAAAAATTCACCTTATGAAGTTTCGGTGAAAAACGGACATCTCCCCAGGCATAGCGAACACCGGAACAAAACAAAAACATGAAGGAATCAATTATGCTCTCGCACGCCGTGTATTTCACCATGAAAGATAAAGGTGCTATTGATTCACTCATCGACTCTTGCCGGGCGCATCTGACAGATCATCCAGGAGCTATTTCATTTGCTGTTGGTCGGTGCGCGAGCGAATATGATCGGCATGTAAACGACAGGTCGTTTGATGTTGCTCTAGAAATCATTTTTGAATCAACTGCTGCCCACGACACCTACCAGACATCGGACCGCCATCAACAATTTATTGGCGACAACGCCGAAAAGTGGGCTCAGGTACGAGTTTTTGATGTGACTCTCGACACTTTCGAAAAAGCCTAGGAACTTACGAGTAAATCAAACAACCCGTGCACGCGAAAGCGCGATCTGACCTCCGAAACAGACATCGACATCACCGTCTGGTCGTCGAGGGCGATCCTGATATTTCCCCCGATACATCCAGCCATGATTCTCTTGAACAAAGTGCATAGGCAGCGGCGATGGATCAATGTCGCAACACACAATAGCCGGAGGCTCGTCAGCTCGTGAATGTTCAAGGTGCGGAAAGTTAATGTTGAAGAACTCACCATTTTTCAGAGGGTCAAAATCACCAACTGCAGCAAAAACAGCTTCTGCCCAGCTCGCTGCAACGTCCCAGTCGATTGGCTGCCCTCGCCGATGATACTGCGAAAGGGCCATGGCTGGCCAACCGTGAAGAGCAGCCTCACGTGCAGCCGCAACAGTTCCTGAGTGATGAATATCAATACCAAGATTTCCTCCAGCATTTATACCGGAAAGAACCCAATCCGGCTGGCCGAGATCAAGAGTCGCAAAAGCCATCCTCACGCAATCCGCAGGCGTTCCATTGACTCGATAGCGATTTTCTTCAACCTGCTCAATTACGAGTGGTCGATCAACGGTGACACGGTGACCACACCCCGAATGAGGCTCAACTGGCGCAACCGTTATGACACTGGACCGCCATCGGGAAGCAGCTCTTTCAAGAGCACGGATTCCATCAGCATCAAACCCATCGTCGTTTGTGAGAAGTAACATTCCGCGAAACCTCATAGTTATTGAAGAAGGTTTTGAATAATCGTCCACATCCCATCGGCAGCGGTCGCAGCAGCCCGGCACACATCCTCACCATCAACCGGCTCTCGTTCACTCAGGCTCAGTGAATCTGCAAGGTTTGTCACAACCGAGGCCGCCACAACGCTTATCCCAAA